>CALALM010000253.1 GCA_937925565.1 uncultured Centipeda sp. | reverse complement strand
ACGTCACCCGCTGCTGAAAGAATACTGCGATCAGGGCGATGGCGAGGAAGTTGACGAGCATGACGGCGACAAATGTTTTCATACGCAGCGTTCCGAAAATCGTCATGGGCAGCCCCCTTTCGCGTCAATGGATTCATTATAGCATAAAAGAGGCTGCTGCATGAAGCTTTCCAGCCTTGTGCAACAGCTCGTCATTTATGAGATAGGACACCGCAGGCGCCCCTTCCACCATGTTGCGCACGGTTCCCCCGTACCGATGGGGGCTTTTGAGGCTACGGCCTATCAGCTTCTCCCTCCAAGGCGGAGGCTTTGGCGCGTTATCAAAGCTCGCCGCGTGCCTCGCGCTCGATGAGATCCTTCATGATGGTCGGATAGAGCTTATCCAGCTTGTAGCAGAAGAGGACGATGAGCAGGATCACCCAGATCAGGATGATGCCGTATTCATACATGTGGACAATCATGTCGATTGCCGACTGCGGCTGTACAGCATCCGCCGTGCTCGAGGCGATGTAGCCCGACCACGACATGAGTGCCGTGATGAGTGCGCCCGTCGCGCCCGTACCGACCTTGTAGCCGACCGAGCCGCCGGAGAAGATCAGACCTTCCTGGCGCACATGGAACTTCCACTGGCCGTACTCCACGACATCGCCGAGGAAGCCGAAGATGACAGAGTTCAGCGGTGCAAAGCCGATACCGCGGATCACACAGCTGAAGACCACCCAGTTGAAATCAAGCGGATTCAGACAGTAGATGAGATGTCCCGCGAGTGCGACCGAGATACCGATGATGGACATATTGCGCTTGCCGAACCGCTTGAGAAGCGCAGGGCAGAAGAGCAGGGTAAAGACGATGGTGACGACCACCTCGAGGAGCAGCAGGATGCTAAAGAGAGAGCCATCGTTGAAGATGTATTTACAGTAGTACGGCAGAAGGGTTCCTGTTACCATCTGGATAATACACTGCATCATCCAAATCGTCATCGCCATCCAGAAATACTTGTTCATCAGGAGGCATTTAAGCGCCTTCTTGACGGGGATACTCGGGCCTTTTTCGCGCGCCTCGATGACGACCTTCTCCTCACATTTCCAGAAGCAGAGGAGGAGCAGGAAGAACGCGAGCACCGCCCAGATCGCCATAACCTTGATCCACGCCGCCTGATTGTCACCGAGCATCTTGATGAGCGGCAGTGTCGCAGAGATGGAGATGATCTTGCCGATCGGCGAGAGCGCCATACGCGTGATCGAGAGCATATCGCGCTCGTGTGAAATGCGCGTCATCATCGCCGAGAGAGAGCCGTACGGCAGATTCAGTGCCGTGTAGCAGATCGTATTACAGAAGTTGTACGTGATAAAGAGATAGACAAATTGCAGGAAATCCGACCCCTGCGGCACCATGTAGATAAGAACGATCGAGATACAGAACGGTACGCTCGACCAGAGCACCCACGGACGCGACTTGCCCCAGCGAGAGTTCGTCCGCTCTACGATGAAGCCCATCAGGAGATCGGACATACCGTCAAAGATACGCGAGAGGAGCATGACGAGACCGACCGTCGTCGGCGCAACTCCCGCATAATCCGTATAGAAGAATGTGAGAATCGTCATTGCGCCCGCAACGATGTTCGTCGCGGTATCGCCGAGCGCATAGGAAATGCGTGTGAACCATGAAAGTCGTTCGTTGCCTGCCCCTGCGGGGACGGCAACAGCCTGCTGCGTGCTCATGAGCGGCCTCCTCTCGTTTTAATCCTTCATAATCGCCGCAACGGCGGTCTTCGTATCCGTCTCAGGGAACAGCTCGTACCCCACGCGGTATTCGTAGCCGCGTCGCTCTAGCAGCTTGTAAATAGACGAATAGTTGATTTCGCCCGTACCCGGCTCATGCCGCCCAGGGCAGTCCGCGATGTGAATGTGCCCGATCTGATCGAAGTACGTCTCGAGCTGATATGAAAGTGCGCCCTCGTTGTACTGCATGTGGTACGCATCGAATAGCACCTTGAGCCACGGTGAACCGATCAGTCGCGTGATCTCCGCCGCCATCTGCGTCGTTTGGAGGAAATTGCCCACATGATCTACCTTGATGTTGAGTGCCTCGAGATTCATGCGGATCTGGTACTTCTCCGCAATCTTCACCGCAGCAAGCAGTGTATCGTACATAGAGCAGAGCTTCACCGTGTCCGACAGCTCCGTATAGTGGTTCACCACGACGCCGCCCTCGCCGAGCGCATTCGAGTGGATTGTCACCGTCGGCGCACCGACCTTCTTTGCCGCCTCCATCGACTCCCGCAGCGCCGCCAGATACTTCTCCTTGTGCGTCGGGTCGACGAGGGAGAAGTCCGCATCGCCGTTGAACCCGCTAACCGTGATCCCAGCCGCTTCCGCCGCCTCCTTCACACGGTCGAGATCGCGAATACGCCAATCCCAGAACTCCACCGACTCGAACCCGTCCGCCTTTGCGGCGCCGATGCGCTCCTCGAACGGCAGCTCCGTATAGAGCGTATCAATACATGCACATCGTTTCATCGCCCCCGCCTCCTTACTCAATTTCAGAAATCTTCACCGGGCGGCCTTCCTTCAGCGACTTCGTCGCCGCTGCCGCCATCAGCACGGGATAGAGACCGTCCATCCCTGTCACTGGCGTCTCCACATCATTTTCGACCGCATCCGCGAACGCCTTCATCTCCTCGACAAATGCTCGCTCGTAGCGATCCCACATCACCTGGAATGCCGTGCCGCCGACCGTGCCTGCCGCATCAGCGAACGTCGCCGTATTCGGCACATCGTTGCCGTTCATCGCGACACCCTTTGAGCCAAAAACCTCCACGCGCTGATCGTAGCCGTAGACCGCCTTGCGGCTGTTGTCGATCGTGGCGATCGTCCCCGAGCGGAATTTCACCGTGACGGCGGCAGTATCCACATCCCCCGCCTCACCAATGGCAGGATCTACGAGCACCGCTCCTGCGGCATAGACCTCCTCCGCCTCATCCCCCGCAAGGAAGCGTGCCATATCGAAATCGTGGATCATCATATCGTAGAAGATTCCGCCGGATACCTTCACATAAGCAATCGGGGGCGGCTCCGGGTCACGAGAACTGATGCGGATGAGATGCGGCTCGCCGACCTTACCCGCGCGTACCATCTCATAGACCGCGCGATGGTTGTGGTCGAAGCGGCGGCAGAAACCGATCTGCAGTTTAACTCCCGCCGTCTTTGCCTCATCGATTGCCTCATGCACGCGCGCAATGTCATAGTCAATCGGCTTCTCACAGAAGATATGCTTGCCCGCCTGTGCCGCCTCAATGATGTACTTCGCGTGCGTGTCCGTAGAGGACGCGATGACGACCGCCTCGATCTCAGGATCGTTCAGGATGTCCGCCGCTTCCTTCGTGACATTTTGGATGCCGAACTGCTTCGCGTACGCCGCCGTCTCCTCATTGGCAAACGGGTCGGCGACCGTCTTGATCTCCATGCCGGGAACAAAGAGCGAAATGTTGCGGATGTGAACCTTGCCGATGCGCCCCGCGCCGATGATGCCGATCTTCATGATGAAAGCCCCTTTCTGTGTCTGGTGATCTGCTGTTCCGCTTTCTGGTTCTATTATAGGGGCTGTAGGCGCAAATGTAATTTTCCTATTTTTTGAATCATTGTTTCTTCTTTGGCAAAATTTACGAAGAGCAGACAAAAATAAGACACCCTGACGAAAAACTCCGTCAAGGTGTCTTATTTTTGGATTGTATCAACTATATTTTAGCACATATATTTTTTGATGACAAACGAAAAAGCCGCCCCGGAAAGCCGGAGCAGCTTTTTGCACGATATGAAATCTCCGCTTTACCGCCCAATCCCAAGCGGGGAGAAGATCGCATAGACGGTGAAGATACCGAGGACAACGACAACGGCGACGTACTTACGATACTTCCACGGCGTAAGGTCAACCTTGTTCGCGTTCGGCGCGAACAAATAGCCGCCCGCGCGCGGTGCGAGCTTCGTCGAGCCCCACATGACGAGGATGTCAAGGAAGAAGAGTACGCTGTGAATGTAGAGGAAGTTCAGATCACCGAAGAGGAACTTCGCGATGATGTAGACAACGATGTGAAACGTGAAACAGATCTTTGCCCCCACCGCCGAGACATTCTTATTGAAGAAGCCGAAGAGGATAATGACGATGAGCGGAATGTTGTAGAAGCCCACATATTCCTGCAGGAAGTTGTAAAGCCCCGTCGGCGCGTTGATGAGGAGCGGTGCAAGCCCGATGGAGACGAGCGCGATGACGACATTCGTGATCTTGCCCACACGCACCACACTCTGCTCGGATGCACTCTTTCGGAAAATGCCCTTGTAGAAGTCCAGCGAGAAGAGCGTTGCAGCGCTGTTGAGCGCGGCGACATAGGTGCTGAGAATCGCCCCGAAGATGATTGCGCCGAACACACCGTACATCCACTGCGGCAGGATTGCCTTGACCAGCGTCGGATATGCAGCATCCGGCAGGGGCAGGGAGCCGTCGAACATGACGAAGGCGATGATACCCGGCAGAACGAGGAAGAGAGGACCAAAGAGCTTGAAGATCGCAAGGGTCAGAACACCCTTCTGCCCCTCCGCAAGGTTGCGCCCCGCAATGGTCTTCTGCACAATGAACTGGTTCGTGTTCCAGTAGAACATCGTGTTAAAGAGCAGCCCGAGCAGGAGCGTCGGCCACGGCACCGCCTTCGAGTCGATTGCGCCGATGGCGTTCAGCTTCTCAGGAGCCGACGCCGCCATGCGTGAGAAGCCGTCCACAATGCTGCCGTCACCGAGCATGTAAAGTCCGATGAACGGGATGCTGATGCCGCCAACGAGGAGCCCCACGCCGTAGACGCTGTCACTCACCGCACTGATGCCCATGCCGCCCATGAGGAGATAGGCAAGCCCCACGATGCCGACAATCGCCGCCGTCACCATGATTCCCTCATACTGCGTGATGCCGAGGATCTCACTCACGCTGAACAACTGATTAAAGACGAGTGCGCCGGAGTAGAGAATGCCCGGCAGCAGGATGAAAGCGTAACTCGTCTGAATCAGGAACGAGATGACGAGCCGGAACTGATTGTCGTAGCGCAGCGCCAGAAACTCCGGAATCGTCGAGACACCGTGGCGCAGATAGTTCGGCAGGAAGACGAATGCAAGCGTCAGTATGGAGAAACAGGCGATGATCTCCCACGCCATGACCTCCATGCCGACCGCATACGCAAGTCCGCTCTGCCCAACGATCTGCTCCGTTGAGAGATTCGCCATGAGCATCGTCCCCGCGATGACCAGACCGCCGAGACTGCGCCCGCTGAAGAAATACCCGTCGGTATTCTCCTTGTTGATGTTCCTCGTCCGATACCACGCAAAAATCCAAATGCCGGCGACGATCACGAGGAATGATAGAATTGGAATCATTACAGTTCCTCCCATGAATCCTTTGGAGCCAAAATGTATCATAACAGACTCATTAAAGCCCCTAAACATAATAATAACATAACCAGTCATTATTATACATATTTCATCACAGATAACAAGTCCCAAAAACAGAAGGAGCCGCTGTACGAAAGAAAAAATTTCGTACAGCGGCTCCCCGCACCTTGTGTCGGTTTTTCCTTACTTTCCACCGCGGCGGCGCAGTTCGACATAGTTCAGGATGAGCTCTGCCGCTGCTTCCAGTGAGAGCTGGCTCGTATTGATGAGGAGATCATAGTTCTCCGGCGCCCCCCAGACCTGCCCCGTGTAGTAGGCATAGTACTGTTTGCGGATCGCATCCTCGGCATCGAGTTCCTTAAGCGTACGTTTGCCGTAATGTGTCTTGGAACGCTCCTGACGGAACTCCTCATCCGCGTAGATGAAGAACGAGAACGCATTCGGATTGTCCTTGAGGATGTAGTCGGCACAGCGTCCGAGGAAGACAGCGCTCTCCACCTCTGCAATCTTGAGGATGGTCTTTGCCTGCTCGATATACATGCGGTTGTGCTGCGGCATGCGGTCGTAGGCATAGTCCCCCAGATCGCCGTATCCCGTGCCCGGCGCATTGTAGGAACTCTCGATGAGTGCGTTGAAATCATCTGCGGTCCCAAGTTTCTCCGCTGCCATAGCGACGATCTTGCGGTCATAACGACGCACACCCAACTTTTGGGCAACCATCTCCGCAACCTCACGACCGCCACTGCCATACTGGCGCGTGATCGTGATAAGTGTTTTCTGATCCATCGTGTCTCTCCTTTCAGGTCTGCAAACGACTGTGCAGATGATTACATCTCACCGCGTGCCTCGCGTGCAACGAGCTCGCGCATGATCTCAGGATACTTCTTGTCCAGCTGGTAGAAGTAGAGAAGAACAACGAGGACAGCCCAGACGAAGATCGGTCCCCACATATAGATGTTGACGATCATGTCAAGGACCTGCTGGCTCTGCATGATGGAGCCGGAGGACGACGCAACGTAGCCCGCATAGGAGAGCAGCCCCGTGAGAACTGCGCTCGTAAGACCCGAGCCGACCTTCGTGCCAACCGAGCCGCCCGAGAAGATGAGTCCTTCCTGACGCACATGCGTCTTCCACTGACCATACTCGACCGCATCGCCGAGGAAGCCGAAGATAACGGACTGCACAGGGGCGAAACCGATGCCGCGGATGACGCAGCTGAAGATGACCCAGTTCAGATCCGTCGGATTGATGAGGAAGATCGCATGTCCGACGAAGCAGAGCACAACGCCCGCGAGGGACATGTTGCGCTTGCCGAACTTCCGCAGCAGGCGCGGGCTGAACACCGCCATGACAAAGATCGTAATCAGCGTTTCCATGAGGTAGAGGCTACCGTAGATCGTGTCATCGGCGAAGATATACTTGCAGTAGTACGGGAGAATCGTGCCCGTGATCGTGAAGATGACATTCTGCATCATCCAGACCGTCATGCCCGCCCAGAAGTACGGGTTGACCGCAAGGCATTTGAGCGCCTTGCCAACGGGAATCTTCGCGACCTTTTCACGCGCCTCGATGACAACCGTCTCTTTGCAGCGCGAGAAGCAGAAGAGCAGGAGACCGAGTCCGAGAACTGCCCACATGCTCATGACCTGAACCCACGCCATCTGCGTGTCGCCAAAGACTTTGACGAGCGGAAGTGTTGCCGAAACCGAGAGGATACGTCCCCACGGGGAGAGGCACATACGTGTGATCGAAAGCATGTCGCGCTCACGTGAGGAACGTGTCATCATCGCCGACAGCGAGCCGTACGGCAAATTCAGCGCCGTATAACAGACCGTCGTGCAAAGGTTGTACGTAACGAACAGATAGGCGAACTGCATCGCCGACGAACCTTGCGGTACCGTATAGATAAGTACAATAGAAATGGCAAACGGTATGCTTCCCCAAAGAATCCAAGGGCGCGATTTTCCCCATTTGGAATTCGTCTTCTCGACAATGAAGCCCATGATGACGTCCGAGACGCCGTCAAAGCATCGTGAGAGCAGCATGACCATACCGACCATCGCGGGATCAATGCCGGCGTAATCGGTGTAGAAGAACGTCAGAATGCCCATTGCGCCCCATACAACGTTCTGGGCGGTGTCGCCCAGACCATAGGCGACGCGGGTCATCCACGGCAGTCTACTGTCTGCAGCAGGCATCGGTGAATTACTCATCACTTTTCCTCCTTCTTCAATCGAAAGCGGGTACATTTAACTCCTCTGAACTTTCCCGAGCTCATCACCTCCGCACAGGAATAGTTAGATTTCTATAATATCTCTATCACTTCATGTGTATCTATTTTATATTTTTTTGCGTTTTATATTCTATAAAATCTTGCTTTCAATCATGGAGAGGAAAATGTGAACGATACCACACAGCACCATATAAAACAAGTCGATCGAAGAATTTTGTGAAAAAAACATGAATTTTTTCTGTACAAAACTATGATATATTGCTTTTATGGTAAAATAAGCATCCGTTTTTATACACTTTCTGCACTATTTTGATGAAGTTATATCGAAAAAGGCTATGAACCGCACGATGCGGCTCATAGCCTTTGGTTTTCATGAAAATGTTTGTCTATCCGTGAATGATGTCTGTATATGCCGGATAGTCGCGCAGACGATCGACGGGTGCAAAACCTACCGCACCGACGAAAGTGCCGCGCTCCCAATCCGAGCGCGTTGCCCACACCATATCCGTGAATCCCGTCTCGTTCTCCGCCGTGATCTGGTACTCATAGAGCACGGGGACGAAGGTGCCCTCGGCGCCGACGGTTGCCGAAAAGTCTGTCACAATGCGCAGATACTGTGCCTCCGGCAGCCGGGAAAGTGCCACGTAGTTCGTCCCGTCTTTCAGCACAATCTTCATGCACGCCTTCACCGATGTCTGATCGTCCGACACCTCGATCTGCGCACGCAGCGCCGCCTGTGCGGGAAGCTCCGTCTTTGCCCGCAGCTGCTGAAAGCGCCAATATTTCTTCTGCGTCTTGAATGCCGGATCATAAATCGCGGGATGCCGCCACTCGGTCGTATGCGTACCGACCGTCAGGATGTGACGGAAGTCAAGCCAGACGGCAAGGCTCCCGTGATCGGCACCTGCTGTCTCAGGAGCGGCAAACACCGCCCGCATCGCCTCCTCCGTGAGTCCCTTGCGATAGAAGCGCACGGCGCCGATGCGCCCCGGCAGATGTGTAAAATACTTGGGCTTTCCCAGCTCCGGAAGCACATGCCCGATGTAGGAATAGCCGACGAAGATCGGCTGATCCGCCCACTGACGGATCTCGGCTTTCGCGGGAATCCCCGGCACATGCGCAACCACCGTCCCGTCACAGTAGGAGGTGCCTCCACGCCGTTTGTCAAACGAGATCGCATAGTCCGCCCATGCGCCGACCTTTGC
>CALALM010000252.1 GCA_937925565.1 uncultured Centipeda sp. | reverse complement strand
TGCATCAATAAGGACGGTTCGCTCCTTGCAACATGGCGTTATCGCGGTCCCGATTTGGATTCCTCTGTGGAGGAGGAACTTTCCGTTATCGCGAATCGGATGCAGGCATCGATCGCTGCAATGAAGACGGGGTTTACGCTCTACTTCGAGGCGCAGCGTGTTCCGTCTACTGCATACGAGACGACAAATGCTTTTCCGGACATCGTAACGCGGGGGATGGATGCGGAACGCTGCCGCCTTTTTTCGAGCGGTATTTCGAGTCGCACTTCTATGCAACACTCCTGTTTCTGCCGCCGAAGGATCGGCAGGAGCAGCTCAAGGAGTTTATCGTTGAGGGGCGCGAGCGCAAAGTCACCAAAGCGGATGATGTGCTCGAATCGTTTGGTGAGCAGCTCCACAAGCTCTACCTGATGTGCCACAATTTGCGCATTGATACGGAATTTCTCGACGAAGACGGGCTTTTTACCTATCTCCATTCGACGGTTTCCGATCGTCCGCGTGCGCTCAAATATCCACAGACGCCGTTTCTTCTGGATAAGTACCTCTATGATACTCCGCTTTATGGAGGGCTTGAGCCGCAGCTCGGGCGAAAGCACATGCGTATCATTGCTCCGATCTCCTACGGCAAGGAGTCCATTTTTGGACTCTTTGACGAATTTCATCGCCTCGACTTTGCGTATCGCTGGGTGACGCGTGTTTATTGCATGAGCAAGAATGACGTGATCAGCCAGCTGGATAGTGAACGTCGGCAATGGAAGGGGAAAACGCAGTCGCTTTCCTCTACGATTGCCGATGTCACCGTGCGCGACAGCGTACAGAATGCCGAAAACATCGATGATGTCGCCGTTGATCGCATCGCCGAGATTCGGGATGCGATGAACGCCGTTGAGGGCGATCACATCTCTTTCGTCTACTACTCGACGGCGATTATCGTCATGGACGAGGATCGGGAGGTCGTAGAGGAAAAGGCAAAACTCATTCGGCAGATCTTTATCGAGCGTGGTATGCAGCGTGTCAAAATTGAGGACTTTAACGCCATCGATGCGTGGCTCGGCTGCATTCCGGGGCTCGTCGGGGCAAATATCCGCAGACCGCTGATCTCGACCGGCAATCTCATCCACATGATACCGCTTGCCCTTGCATGGGCAGGGGACGAGCGAAACAAGCACCTGAATGGACCGCCGCTGCTCTATACGCAGACGGATGGAAGCACACCGTATCGGCTCAATCTGCACATCAAAGGCGTTGGTCACTCACTCATGATCGGACCGACAGGAGCCGGTAAATCCGTCCATCTTAACTGCATCGAGGCGGCGTTCCGCAAATATCCGAATGCACGCGTCATTATCTTTGACAAAGGCGCATCTAGCAAAATTCTCACGATGGGGGTGGGCGGCAAGTTCTACGATGTCGGCAAATCCCGCTCGCTTTCCTTTCAGCCTCTTTCCCGCATCGATGATGAAGATGAGCGTCAATGGGCACTGGATTGGCTCTGCGACTACCTGCGCGAGGAGGGCGTTGAGGTTACGCCCGACCAAAAGAGCATCATTCGTGATTCTCTTGCCACGGTAGCAGGAATGCAGGAGAGCGACCGTACCATGACGACGTTCATCAGCTTTCTGCAAAGCAGGGAACTCAAAACAGCGTTCTATCCGATGTCCCTTGCCGACGATCAGGGAAACAAGGGCGAATACGGCGAGATATTCGACAGCAACGAGGATCATCTTTCGATCACCAGCTGGCAGAGCTTTGAGATGGAGACCCTGATGAATGCCCGCCGTATTGTCGGCACGACGCTCATGTATATCTTTCACCGGATCGAACAGGTCGTGAAGAGCGCGGAGAAGAAGAATCAGGAGCCGACACTCATTGTTCTTGATGAGTGTTGGGTCTTCTTCCAGAACCCGATGTTCGCGGAGAAGATCAAGGAATGGCTCAAGACGCTGCGCAAGTACAACACGTCCGTACTCTTTGCTACGCAGTCGCTGGATGATATTGCGAAGTCGCCAATCCTTGACACCGTACTCTCCTCCTGTCAGTCGCGCATCTTTTTGCCGGATAAACTCGCGATCACGGAGAGCCGGATGGAGCTTTATCGGCAATTCGGTCTCAACAAGCAGCAGATTTATCTGCTTGCCCATGCACAGCCGCAGCGGGAATACTACTATGACAGCCCACAGGGGTCGCGTCTTTACAACCTCGCGCTTGATCTCTGTCCGTTCACACTCTCATACGCAGCCGTAGGGGACGTTGCGCTTGCCAAGTGCCAGCGCATTATCGAAAACTATGGCGCGGAGAACTTCAATGAGTATTGGATCAAGGAAAATGAGCTTGTCGTTCCGGAATATCCGAAAGAGGAGGCAGCTGCATTATGACAACCAGCATTATCTTTCTCTGCGTCCTCATGATCTGCTATTTTGCAATTCGGGTCAACTGCATTGAGACGCGTATGAATGCGCTCGAAGAAGCACTGAACCAAGCGGTCAAGGAAGGGAAGATTGACACAGAGATACTGGGCAAGCCATTCGGCGGCGGGGCAGGGGGCATCGGTGATTTCTGGTCGGCACTCAAATCCGCATGGAAAGAGAGGTGAGCAGGGTGGACGCTGCACTCGCCTACCGCACGGAAGCCCTTGCAATGCCGAATCTTCTTGCTGCCGTGCGGCGCATCGAAAAGAATGTGCTGCTCTCCATGAAGAACGAGGGGTACGGAATCAATCATCTGCGTACGACCCTGCACGAAAGCCGTTATCCCCTTCTTTTCGACGATCAGGACGCTGTAAACGAATATTTTCGTGAGATTCTTCCGCATGGGGCAGCAGAAGAAACAAATTTCAATCTTCCTGCACCGGGCGCACGCTTTAACGCACTCTATGAAAAGCCACTGCGGCAGATTGCAGGAATCCTTGCGACTGCGGATCAGGGGATTCTCGAGAATATGCGGGAGCAGCATATTCCACGAGGAGAAGTACGTGAGGCATATCTCGGTGGAAGCCTCTACGGTACGCTTGCCGGAGATACGGCAGAGCGAACTGCATTCGAGCATCGCGTCTGGAAAAAGCACCGTGCGGCGATCATGGCATCGGTCAAGATGGAGACTGAGAGGATGCAGTCGCTTTTTCAAGAAGTTTGGGAGCGTCGCAGAAAGGAGGCAGCGCGTCCCATTGCCGTGCGCGAGGGCGAGGGAATTACGCAGTTTCTTCGGGATTCCAATGCACAGGAGGAAACCGCAGCGCAGCTTCTGATGGGAGCGACCGACTACGAGGGGCGGGACAAAGAAGCGTATGTGCGGAAAATCGCCTCCGCTGCCGTACGTGAGATCGGCATGTATGAACAGATCGGCGCAGCGTCCACGGAAGTCGAAAGCGACGAGGAAGTCTATCGGGCGTGTCTCAAAGATGCGATGCGTACATTGCAGCGAGATACCCTTCCATACGAAGCGGAAGCGCAGATTGTAGGGGCATTGCGATCTGCGGGCATGGACGAAGAGATGCTGCGTGAGGGGATCCTTCGCGCATCGCCCCTGCTCGCTGCCGCAGGGAGGGACTCGGATAAGACCCTGGCGGCACTTTTGGCGGGAGAACCGGAACAAGCCTCTTTCCTCGATGGGGATTATGTGAAGTTTGCAGACATCTATCAGCGTCTCATCACGGATTATGATGACGCGCTCATCGACGCCGGAGCGGATTCCGGTGTCGCCGCAGATCGCCGGCATTATAACGTCTTGGCAGCGCGGGAATTACTTACGAAGTACGGCGCAAGCGAGGAGGAGGTTAGGGAACTGCTCCTTGAGTTTGGCGGCATCCCGGATCATGAACGGACACAGGAGTACCTCAACCAAATTCTTGCGGAAGCGAGAGAAGTGCAGGAAGTGTCCGCTGGGATTATTACTGCAAAAGAACCGCAGACAGCAGCAACACCCGTTTGGGAAGGTGCCCCGCGCACACAGGGCGATGCCGTGCGCATCCGAACACAGGATGCGCCGGAGGCAGCAGAGGAGGTTGAGAAGGTACAAGAAAGCACGCCTGTACTCCTTGCGACCGACAAGAAAAGTATTCGCGAAGCGAAGCACAAGCTCAGGTCGTATTCCTTTGCGAGTGAGCGCGTGCGTGTACGCGGCGAGAAAGATGCAGAGGAAATGTATGAAAGCTGCCGTGAGGAGATTGAGCGGGATATTCCGCTACCATTTAACGGGCAAATGGATGAGCAGATCATCCTGCATCTTTTCTCCATCGGCTATGAAGAGCGCGAGATCGAGAATGCAGTTCAGCATAATTCCCCACGCAGACGTTCGCAGAAGGATTATGCAAAGAACATTGTAAAGAGCGTTCAGACACGGAATCCGGGGCTGCAGAACGTCATCAAACAAGCCGAGACCAAATATTTACAGACCAAAATGGAGCAAGGACAGACGCTGACCGCCTACGAAAAAGAGCGCGTCCTCGTTCGTGATGTGCCTACCGGCTAGGGAAAGGAGAAGGACCATGTTCAAGTGGAGTACAAAACGCTTACAGATGGCAGTTGTTACGGGACTGCTCCTTGGTGTCACAACGCCTCTTGCAGCAATGATGATGCGCAGTCATCAAACAGAGGCAGCCGTCGCCGTATTCGACCAGCAAAATATTGAGGAAGCAATCAAGACAGCGATCACCACAGCGAAAATTCTCACCACAGAGAAGAAAGAACTGGGGCTGATGATTCTGGATGCCAAAAAAATCGACATTGACATGTTGAAAGGCTGGATGAGGAAGAACAAAAAAGCGGAAGACCTCTGCAAAACGATTGACATTGTGCAGGATATTGTTGCGCTCAAGAAAGAGGGGAAGATTCCCAGCATCCTCAACGTCAACAGCTCGGCGACCGCGATTCTGAAAAATGAGATCGGGGCGATCGAGGATGCGATCAACGGAAAGATGACCCTTGTCGATTTCTATAAGCAGACGCAGAAGAACCACAAAGCACTGGATGCGACCTACCGTGCGGCTGCCGAGCGTGCAAAGGCTTCGCAGAAGGTCACGGAATCGACGAACGAAACCGTTCATGAGGCTGTTGCCGCAGCAAACAAGGCAGAGGGGCAGCAGCAGATACTACAGGCGGGAATCCAGATTGCCGCTGCGGGGGTGCTGCAGGGCGCCGATCAAAAGGAACTGCTTGCCCAGCTCCTTGCGATGCAGGCGCAGAAGTGGTACGTCGATAATACGGAGAAAGCACAGGCAGAGGCGCGTGATCGGGCGGTAGCCAACAGACTGCATGATTTTGCAGGAAAACGCTGAGGAAAAATGAATTTTTGAGAAAAACATTCAGGTGCCCAAATTGGGCACCTGAATATAATCGTAAAAAATTCATCAATAGACATATAACATCATGAAGACGGAGGAGTACATGGAGACAGCAGGGATTGCACGAAAACTAAGGGAACGACTGCGCACGAAACATATTCTCCTCATGCTTGCCGTTTTTGGTCTGGTCATCTTTCAAATGAACGGTATTGGCTTTGCAGCGACCGGATCAGAGGATATTGCGAGCGCCGGCACAGGGCTTGGGGGAACATTCGATCAGAATTTGACGACACTCGCAAACGGCGCTGTCAAGGCGATGCACATTGTCCTTGTCGTCATGACAGCGATCGCGGGCATGATGGTCGCCTTTGGCATCGAGGACGGCAAAAAATTCATCTGGCAGCTCATGCTGGGCGCAGGGCTTGCCTTTAACTTCGGCTCATTCCTGATCGGTTCGGGGGTCTGGTCGATGGCAGACCAGACGGCGCAGACGCAGCAAGTCGAATATTACACACCGGAACTTGTGACCGGCGAGGGAACAAGCGTCGAGGACATCAACATCCTTGGTTCTTTTATGAACCATTACACGGAGCATGTGATTGTGCCTGGCGCGGAGAATATACTGCCCTACTGCCTCCGTCTCCTCATCATCCTGACCGTCGTACAGGCGACGTGGGAGCTGTCGGTCAAATTCATGTCGGGGGACAAGCTGCAATATCTCATCAACATGACGCTGAAAATGGGCTTCTTCATGTTCCTCATGATGAACTGGATCAGCCTCATGGGATCCCTCATGTCCGGATTTGAGGTGCTCGGCTTCCGTGCGGGCGGAAACAATACAGCCATCGCCAACAATGTAGTCGGCGAGGCGAGCGATACCTTTGTGCAGATTGCACTGAAGATGTTCACGGCGATTTGGACGCCGAACTCGGACAGCTGGATTCCGGATGTCGTACAGACCATTGCAAACTTTATGACGCCCGGCGTTCTTCTGCTGGATATCGTCTGCATCCTCGTCATCGGCGGCTGTCTTTTCTTGGTCGCGCTGGAGATGTTCATGGCGCGCATCGAGTTCTACACGATGGCGCTGCTCGCGCTGCCGTGTCTTGCATTCGGCACAATGAACAAGTTCAGCTTCCTCACGGAAAAGGCGATCGGCGCGATGTTCAATCTCGCGCTCAAGGTCTGTGTCATCGCATTCCTATCGGCGGTATCAAAACCGTTCATCGAAGGCTATGCAGACAAGATCATTCAGGCAGATACGCCCGCTGAGGATCTTTCTCTGCTCTTTCAGGCAGTGCTCGCATCGCTTCTCATCTACCTGCTCGTCAAGAAGATTCCACAGCTCGTTTCCGGACTTCTCAGCGGACAGCCCCAACTCAGCGGCAGTGATATGACCGGTGCGCTCAAGGGGGCTGTTGCCGGTGCTGCTGCGGCAACGGGGAACATTGCTGCGGCACAGGCGGCAGCAGCGGCTACGGGCAAGGGCGGCATGACAGGAACACTTACACAGCTCGGACGAAATTATGTGATGAGCCGCAGCCCCGTACGGAGCTATCGGGAGGCGATTGCCGGGTTCCAAAAAACGAAGGACAATCCAGGCTCGCGCATCCTGCAAGAACTGCGATCGGGGGTGGACAGCCGAAACAGGCAAAGGTCGAGCGCGGGGCAGCCGGGCGACGATGCCAATCAAAACTAAAAAACGACGGGCAGATTTTCTGCTCGTCGTTATGAAGTTAGCGAACCTTTGAGATTTGTTGCTCTAATTGCTCTACTCGCTGCTTTAATGCTTGATTCTCTTCTGCCAATCCGCGAACCAGTTCACGAATTTCCCGTACAATGTTGTTATTTTTATGTACGCCGTCATTTATGTTCCGTATAAGATATGTGAAATCAGGGGATGCGCTTGCGGGACCGCATCCGGTTACATATCCCAATTCCAACGGCTGCGTTAGTTTCTGCATGAGCTTCTCGTGTTCCGTCAGCTCACGCTGCTGCGGAGGTGGAGGCGCAGTTTTTTTCTTATCCGATCCCCAGAACAGTCCCATAATCCTCAGTCCTTTCTGCTTTCTTTGCCAGTAATGAAAGCGTAGCACAGTTCTCGCGCCTTGACAAGTCCTATTTTTGAGAGGAGGTCGATGTATGCGCCACGTTTTGACCGTATTTGCCGCTTTGTTCGCCCTCCTCATCGCCTTTGTCCCCGCGCAGACCGCAGCGGCGATGACAATGGTCTCTCCGGTCGGTCAGCCGATGGTCGTAAGCAGTCCGCAGGGGCATCGTATTCATCCGATTTCAGGACAGCCATCCTACCATGCAGGTGTTGATCTTGCTGTCGATTATGGAGATCCAATCTATGCTGCCGCATCAGGCACGGTGAGTTATTCGGGTTGGATGCAGGGCTATGGAAACACCATAATGATCGATCATGGAGGGTCGCTCTATACTCTTTATGGGCATAATCAGGAACTTCTGGTCGGCGTGGGGGAGTATGTAACGCAGGGAATGCTCATCGCAAAAGCGGGGAGCACGGGCAATTCGACGGGACCGCATTGTCATTTTGAGGTGCTTCCGAATGGTGTCTATGGAGAGCCAACCGATCCCGGTCTCTACGTTCCGGGACTGCTCGAACTGGAGAAGGCAGAAGGCGGCGGACTTGGGCTTGGTGGTGTAGATTTCCACGGGCACACAAAGGATTGGGCGGTCACAGAGGATTTCGCAAAGCCCATCAGCGATCTCGTGAACAAGGTCGTCGAGCTTATCACGACAGGGCTGGAGGCGTTGCAAAACTATGTGACGAAGATCTTCTTTGTCCTTGTGGCAATCGATCTTGTGCTCGGTGCGATGAATAAGGCGATGACACCGACGAGTGAAGACCGTGAGGGTCTCTTTAAGTGGCTTGTCCGACGGGGACTCTTCTATGGGTTCTGTCTTGCGCTCCTCTACAACTGGGGGGATTTTGTCGGCAACCTTTCGCTTCATGGCTTTCCTGCTCTTGGCGGGCTTGCCGGTGGAAATCCGGAAGCCGCGGAGGCGGCGGTCTCCGATCCGACAAAAATCGTGCAGAAGGGCATGAACATTATCGCACCGGTCTTCAACGGCGCAATCCGTTCCGGCGGCATCTCCGATGTTCTGAGCCTTTTGATCGGCGGTGCGGGTGCCGGTGCGGTTCTGCTCATGCTGATCCTTGGATGTATTCTGTTCCTGCTCTTCTGCCTCATTGGCTACTATATCGCGCTCGCCTATGTCGAGTTCTATATGACGGTGCTCTTTAGTTTCACCGTCTTTCCTCTGGCGGGGCTAAAGCATGTGCGCCATCTCGCCTCGAACGGAATCAACAGTGTATTTGCGGCATCGATCAATCTCATGTTCTTCTGCCTCTTTGCAGCAATGCTCCAATCGACAATGGAGCATATCGTCGTCGGCGATCTTATGTCGCAGACGCAGACGGTACAGGCACAGTCCACAGGGGGCGCAGGTGCAGGGGGCGCTTCCATCTCCGGACGCCCAAAGGCAGAACTGGCTTACCGCATCGCACAGATCATGCAGGAGCGGTATGGAAAGACGGTGAAACTAAA
>CALALM010000251.1 GCA_937925565.1 uncultured Centipeda sp. | reverse complement strand
GCGCATTGGTCGCTGTGGTACGGTTCTCGTAGATACGAAGCGAATTCTCGTCAAGCAGTCGCGGATTCTTGCAGATACGAGGATAGAGATTCCTCATACACTGACCTACGCAGAGTTCAGGGAGCGCGGCATTCGTTCGTTCTCCGTGACGCTCGGCGAGCTTACGCTTTCCGACAATATCCAACTCGAAACGGTGAATCCGCTCCCCATCGGCGCGTGTGTTGAGGGGCGGGTGATGGACTATGCCTTCCGTTTTCTCGTGGAGGAAACGAGTCAGCGCGGTATCGTGCAGTCCGTCAAGGGAACGTATAGCAGGGATGTGCTGCTCTATACCCCCATCCATATCTACGTCGAGCGGGCAAAGGTGTCGCGCTATGCGGCTGAGATTGCATCGGCACTCGGGCTTCGGCTGCATCGTCTGACCGATGATTTCATACCGTCGCAGAACTTTGAGGGCAGCGGGATGACCTACCATGACTTCATCTCCGCACTGTTCGGATGGACGGCAAAACTCCCGCAGCGTCAGATCAACGTGTTTATTCGCGGCGATACGCTCCACATCATTCAGCGCGGCATGGAGGAGTCTGTCATCAACATTACGAACTGGCCGCACGCGCAGCCGACCATCGAACGGAAACTCGTTCGTTCCGTCTGGCACAGCGCGAACAACAATCATGAGAGCGGGGCGCACAACGAGGAGGATACCGCTCCCGTTCCCTTCACGGGAACGATTTCATTCAAAGAGATCAGCCGTACTTACTCCAACGGCTTTCTCGTGCGCGAGACGAACGAAAATGGATACAGCACCTATACCTACGACGGGGAGTATCTTGCCGAAAAGCGCACACACAACGTGGACGGCTCGACCAGCCGCACGGATTACGCTTACGCCGCAACGGGGCGGGATGTCTATCTCTTCAAGGAATGGGAACGCACAACAGAGGCGGTGGGTGACGGAAAGAAGCACACGGAATATGACTGGGAGGATTGGAGCAACGAGAAGGGAACGAAGCGCATCACCTACCATGCGCCGCTCGGCTATGGATGGTATGCGACCACCGTCTATGTGGATGGCGTATTGGAGGGGAGCAGCTTGTCGCAGGGAAAGCCTGGCGGCAAGGCGAGTCAGTTCACCATCGAGCAGTCAAATCTGAGCCTTGGTGCGAGTTACGCGAGCGATGATGAGCTTCCGTATTCCTCACTCATCGACACGGAGTTTCCAGTTGTGGGGGCAGATTATCTGCGAATGCTGACGAGAGAAATCGAATGGCTAAACCGCAAGACGCAGGAGACGGTCACGCTGGAGATTCGTGCACGGATTCGTAGCGGCGTCCCGGACATTGACCACATCGTCGATTTTACTGAGCGCATCCGATTCAAGGGACATGAGTATTTCTTGCAGTCGAATACGGTGGAACTCACGTCGCGCCTTCTGCGGCAGACGATCAAGATGGTGAGGTGGTGCGGATGAATGGAGTTATAGGGCTTGCGGCGGCAATACGGGCAGGTGTGAGCAGGAGACAATCTCAGGAATCCAAGGCACAGCGCGGAAGGATTCAGAATGGACGTGTTCATATCGGTGAGCGGTCGTATCCGTTCCGTGCGGCAGTGGACTGCAACACCGGTGACGGCAGTCTCGTGTGGGTACAGATTTCAAGGGGCGACACAGCCGTCATCGTGGGAGCGTGAGATGATGCGCAGGGCGCGAGTGAGAGAGGTGCGCGGAAATAAGGTGCTTGCCGAGGGCGCATGGCTCACCTGCATTGGGAATCGAACGGTTCATGAGGGCGAGTGGGTATGGACGGACGGGCGATGCGTCTACGGACACGAATCCGTGGGTGGCAGCAGCTATGTTCCGACGAATGTCCTTTCCGGCATACCGCTCCTCCAAATAAAGTGGAAGGATCAAAAAAACCAAATGCTCCATTCGTACTATGCAAAAGGAAAGATTCATCCGCTCGGCTTTTCCCAAGAGGATATATGGATGGTCAACAGCAGCCGCCACTTCGCGTATGTCTCAGGCTATGGAATGCTCGATGCCGAAATGGATGAGCAAGGGAATCTCTATACCATCGAAGCAGTGAATGTCCTCGTGTATCCGCTCATCGGGGCGGATCAGCGTGATGGTGTTCTCCGCATCAAATGTAACGGAGAGATCATTGCCGCATACGATTTTGCGCAAATATTTCCTGGTCCATCCATATCCGAGCCTACGGATCTCTATAGCTGTCAAACAGTAGGAGGGCGGGTGGATAAAGCAGGGAACTTCAAAGTGATGATATGGCGCTCCGTATCACTAGGCGCAAGCCCTACAAACCAATATATGTTCTTCGACGGCATGAATATTGAACCTTGGATAGAGAAAGGCCAAGGGCACGCGCTGGACTACAGCATCCGCTATCCAATCCATGACGGAATGTATATGCGTTTTCCCGCAAATCTGGATTATCTTATCTCCGGGAAAAAATATATCTCAAAGATTTACAGTGCAAAGGATGAGCTGCTTATGGAACTGGAAACGAATCCGACTGCCCGTACAAGTCTCTGCCCTCTGGGACAAGGGAAATATCTTGTCAGCACAAGAGCAGACTTGTATTTATGGAATGACGGACAGCTTACCGAGCTGATGCGTGGATGCTATAACTACCGTCTGCGCAGGATGAATCATATCAATAAATGGAAAAAGGCAGGAGGTGTTTGACTTGGATCACATTTTGACCATACGTCTCTATGCGGCGGGCATTGGCATCGTGGTCGGGGAGTTCCTCGGCAGCTTTGACGATCTGCTCTATGCCCTTGTCGTATTTGTGGCAACGGACTACATCACGGGAGTTCTCCGTGCGATTGTGGAGAAGAAACTGTCCAGTGCAATAGGATTCAAGGGGATTTGTAAGAAGGTCTGCATCTTCACCCTTGTCGGTGTGGCGAATGTCCTCGATGTCCACATCATCGGGAGCGGCTGCGTCCTGCGCTCTGCTGTCATTTTCTTCTACATCTCGAATGAGGGAATCTCGATCATCGAGAACGCAGCGCGGATGGGGCTTCCCGTACCACAGAAACTGCAGGATATGATGCACAGCCTCAGAGATAAATGAATATTACTGATCGTTGCCTACTGCGAATTTTTCGTGGTGGGCAATATTTTTTTGAGAAAACGTCCTTTTTTCTGGTCTCCCAAGGCTACCTATCAGAGGGAAGGAAAATCCCTCGGAAAGAGAGGTAAAGCAAAATGGAGCACAATCTGAAAATCAGTGTCTCCAAGGAGTTAATGGACGATGGCATTGTCGCTTGTCGGAACATCACCTTGCGGGAGCGTATTCTTCGCTTTTTGTTGGGCGAAAAATGCAAGCTGACCATCCTCGTACCGGGAGATACGGTACGAGAGATTGCCATCAAGGACGTGGGAGGTGTATGTCGTGGATAGGAAAGAATTGGAACTTGCAGTGTCGGAAATCCGCAGCTGCGGCGAAATGCTCCTTGGAGCGGCAGAACGTTTGGCACGTGCTTTCGAGGAATCGCCTACAGAACAGGTCGAAACCATCGCTCCGCAGGAAACTACGCTGACCATCGAAGATGTACGGTGCGTTCTTGCTCAAAAATCTCGGGAGGGATTTACGGCAGAAATCCGTACTTTACTGGAAAAGCATGGCGCGGACAGGTTGTCGAACATCGCACTGGAGCAATATGCGGTACTCTTGAAGGAGGCTGAGAAGATTGGCACGTAAACACGCCGTTCTCTCCGCATCCTCCGCTGCTCGATGGATTGCCTGCCCGCCGTCGGCGCAGCTCAATGCGGAGCAATCCGACACGCCGAGCGAGTACGCTGCACAAGGCACGGACGCGCATACGCTCTGCGAGTACAAACTCCGCAAGGCTCTGGGTGAGCGGGTACGCGATCCGACCCAGAATCTCGCCTCCTATGACACTGAGATGGAGGAGTGCGCCGAGGCGTACTGCCAGTTTGTAATGGAACTGGTCGGTCAGTTCCGTGACGAGAGCAAGGACACAATGGTGTCGGTGGAGCAGCGCGTGGACTTCTCGGCGTTCGTGCCGGATGGCTTCGGCACAGCTGACACGCTCATCATTTCGGGCAAGAAAGTCTGCATTGTGGACTACAAGCACGGCAAGGGGATTGAGGTCAGTGCTGAGCGCAATCCGCAGATGATGTGCTACGCGCTTGGCTGCGTCCAGATGTTCGACGGTCTCTACGAC
>CALALM010000250.1 GCA_937925565.1 uncultured Centipeda sp. | reverse complement strand
GATCTCATGTCGAAAGCATTTCTTGTGGACACTTCATCTTTAAGTGAGTCTGAAAAAACCGCTTTGCTTGACCGAATTCATCGTTTTTCCTTCATCTTCTACGATGAATTCAAGCCGCGCACAGCCTCGACGTTCCGCTTTATGCGCAACACCGAGGACACTGTCGAGGAAATCCGTGCGAACTTCCTGATTCCTGACTCCTGTCACGTGGAAATTAACTAAACGGCCTCTTCAAACTTTACAGTTGCTCGCCCTTCCGAGTCGTACTCAATGACGGCTCGGAATTTTTTCTTTGCCAATATCTGCGCCGCCATCTTTGAAATCAGCGCGTCCATGAACAGAAAAGCATGGCGAACGCCCTCCTCGCTGACGGAAAATCCGTCCGTGGTCGCTTGATGCGTTGCTTCCTTCATCCCCTCACCTCCTCTCTATTGCGCGGATGCCGTTTGACTATGTGCTCGTGGTTGTTGTTCTACTAAAAGTAGATTTATGAAGCAAAAAAAATTTCGTCATACGGAACTTTGAGCAGCGCGGACAATTTCTTCGCCTGCCCTATCGTTGCCGTATCCGAATTTTCTTCTAGCTTACGATACGTCTGGACGTGAACACCAAGGAGTTTTGCCACCTGTGCTTGTGACATATTGGCGTTCACACGAGCCGTCTTCAAGCTGAGTTTCATCTCTTGACTTCCCCCTTTCTCCTATATCATGGCTAAACTATACTCTACTTTTAGTAGGATTACAACCCCCTAAAAGTAGATTTTTTTCATTTCGATATTGATTTTTTTCTACCTTTAGTATAGTATAGGCTTAGGGGTGATAAGAATGCCGATAGGTGAAAACATTAAACGTCTGCGAATTATGCACGGTTTATCTCAAAAGGAACTAGCTCAAATTGCAGGTGTATCAGACAAAGCGGTATCAACATGGGAAAACGGAACAAAAGAGCCGCGCATGGGCGCAGTCCAAAAAATTGCTGATCACTTTGGTTTGAAGAAAAGTAATCTGATAGAAGATAACGGATTGGAAATCAATATTACCCCTGTGCAATCCCCCGCCCCCGCCTCCGACGAGTTCCCTACAGTCTCCCCCACGGGGCAAAAGATCGACGCACGCACCCGCAGGCAGCTTGAAGCTGTTCTCGATGACGATAACCTCACATATAACGGTGTTGTCCTCAACGGAGAGGACAAGGAGAAGGTAAAAAAGGCACTCGAACTCATCTTCTGGGATGTCAAAGAGAAAAACAAACGCAAGAAGGATTGAACTGTAAGGCATACGAAAGGACGCTCTCAGATGAACTACAAAGACCCGAACAACCGCGTATACCTCATGGAGAATGTCTATCCGCTTCCGCAATGATCGCCATACAAGAAAAGGTTCGACATCTGTTCTTTATTTGACAACTACTTTCGTACAGGCTATAATACAGATACAAAGCGGTCGTGAGCCGCAAATTCTGATTCATGCTCCACGAGAGCATAGGAAAGCCCTGTATGACAGTATTGTCGTACAGGGTTTTTACATGTAGGTTTGTCAATCATATGTTACACAAGAGAGAAAAAGAGAGAGAGCCTCACG
>CALALM010000249.1 GCA_937925565.1 uncultured Centipeda sp. | reverse complement strand
CCCCCGCCGTTAGAATCGTGAGGCGGTTGTTGTTGATGAAACGAAATGCGATGTCGGGGCGCGAAAGCGCAAGACGGATCACATAGTCGCTGATCCTGCCCGCCTCGGTTGTATTCGTCTTGAGAAACTTCTTGCGCGCGGGCGTATTGAAAAAAAGCTCCTCTACGCGCACGGTCGTCCCGATCTCACAGCCCGCCTCCTCAATCTCAGGAGGCTTGCCGCCGAAGATATCAACGCGCGTGCCGAGATCGTCCGATTCCTTTCGCGTAAGGAGTGAGAAGCGCGAGACGGATGCGATCGTCGGCAATGCCTCACCACGAAAACCGAGTGTCGCAACGGTCTGCAAATCTGAAACAGAGGTGATCTTGCTGGTCGCATGGCGCAGAATCGCCGTCCCTGCATCCTCACGTGTCATACCGCGCCCGTTGTCCGTCACACGGATGAAGCTAACGCCGCCGCCCATAATTTCAATTTCAACAGCGGTCGCGCCCGCGTCCATCGCGTTCTCGACGAGTTCCTTCACAACGGAGGCGGGGCGCTCGACGACCTCCCCCGCCGCAATCTTGTTGATGGTCGTGTCATCCAGTACATGAATCTGTGTCATGCGTCTCCCGCCTCCTTCCGCGCCTGCTCCTGCAGACGATAGAGTGTGTTCATCGCTTCGAGCGGCGTCATGGTCATAACATCAAGTGTCCGTAATTCCGCAAGCGTCCCGTCCGCAAAGAGGGATGCCATCCCGTCTGTAGGCTTTGTTTCCTGACTTGCCGGGATGGGCGCTGCGCCTTCGCTCTGCGCCTCTTTTTGTTCCAGTGCATGCAGAATCTCCTCCGCGCGCTCCGTCACCTTCGCGGGCAGTCCCGCGAGACGTGCCACGTGGATGCCATAGGACTTGTCTGCTGCGCCCGCAACGATGCGGCGCAGGAACGCAACTTTTTTTCCCTTCTCACGGACGGCAATGCAGTAGTTGCGGATGCGCCCGTTCTCCATGTCGGTCAGCTCGTGGTAATGCGTCGCGAAGAGCGTCTTGGCATGAATGCGTATGTCGATGTGCTCCACGACGGCGCGCGCGATACTCATGCCGTCGAACGTGCTCGTACCGCGCCCGATCTCGTCAAGGATGACGAGGCTGTCCCGCGTCGCCTCGCGCAGGATCTGCGCAACCTCGTTCATCTCCACCATAAACGTGCTCTGCCCGCTCACGAGATCGTCACTTGCACCGATACGCGTGAAGATGCGGTCGACGGGCGCAATCTCCGCTGTGCGCGCGGGGACAAAGCTGCCGACCTGCGCCATCAGCGTGAGAAGTGCGACCTGACGCATATAGGTGGACTTGCCCGCCATATTCGGTCCCGTGATCAGCATGGTCTCCGTCCCGCCATGACTCAGATCGGTGTCATTTGGGACGAAAATCTCTCGATCCAAGATACGCTCCACGAGCGGGTGACGTCCGTCCCGTATGAGAATCGTACCGCCCGCCGTCACCTTCGGACGCACGTAACGATAGCTTGCCGCCGCCTCCGCGAAACTCTGGAGAACATCGACGCGCGCAATCGCCCGCGCAACGTTCTGGATGGGGACGAGCTGCGCCTTGACCTGCTCACGCAGCTGCGTGAAGATATGATACTCGAGCGCCGTGATCTTCTCCTCGGCACCGAGGATCTTCGCCTCGAAGTCCTTCAGCTCCTCGGTGATGAAGCGCTCCGTGTTTGCGAGTGTCTGCTTGCGGATATAGTCGGCAGGAACCTGATCCCGCCCGCTATGGCGCACTTCGATATAGTAGCCGAACACCTTGTTGTAGCCGATCTTGAGCGTCTTGATGCCCGTGCGTATACGTTCACGCTCCTCCATCTCCTGCAGGAGAGACTTGCTGTCATGGGAGAACGCGCGCAGTTCGTCAAGCGCACCATCGTAGCCTACACGGATGATACCACCCTCGCGCACGGATAGTCCGGGCTCGTCCACAATCGCGCGCTCGAGCGTATTGCGAAGTTCGTCGAAGGTCTGAATCGCTGCATGCACGCGCATAAGGAGACGGCTCTGCGCCGTGCCGAGGCATTCACGCACGGCGGGGAGTGCGGCTATGGAGACGCGCAGGGCGACCAGGTCGCGCGCGTTTGCCGTCTGCGTTTCAATGCGCGTCAAGAGGCGCTCGAAGTCATAGACCGAGCGCAGATGTTCGCGCAGTTTCCCCCGCAACGGGGCGCTCTCCACCAGCTCCGCCACGGCATCCAGACGTGCGTCAATACGGTGCGGTACGAGCAGCGGATGCTCAAGCCACGATTTGAGGAGACGCGTCCCCATCGGCGTGCGCGTGAAATCGAGCACGTCAAAGAGCGTGTTCTTCTTGCCGCCGTCACGCAGACTGCGCGTGATCTCAAGGTTGCGCAGCGTGTAGGTGTCAAGCTGCATCGTGTCCGCCGTATTGAGAAACGAAAGGCAGTTCAACTGCGAGAGGTCGGCCATCACCGTATCGTGGAGGTAACGGAGCAGCGTTGCAACCGCTGCCCGTGCCCCCGCATCCGTCGGAATCTCGGCAGCAGGAAAATGCTGCGCGAGAAGCGCATCCTTTGCCTCTGCCGGAACACTTGCAACAGCACAGTGCGGGAGGCGCTGTGTGAGGAAGGCGCACACCTCGCCCTTGAGGGGGAACCCCTCGGTCATAAGGAGCTCTGCCACCATGCGCCGATAGAGTTCGTCGAGGATTTGCTGCGCTGCCGTCTCGCCCGCATAGGAAGCGTAGAATGCCTCGCCCGTCGAGATGTCCGCGCCAGCAAGGACAAAAGTTCCATCCTCTTTTTCATGAAGAAGTGCAATATAGTTATTTGCAGCGTCGCGCAGCAGGTCATCCGAGAGCGTGGTGCCGGGCGTCACAACCTTGACTACCTCACGATGCGTCAACCCCTTTGCCTTCGGATCGCCGATCTGCTCGGCAATCGCCACCTTGAACCCCTTTGCGACGAGACGCGCGATGTAGCTGTCCGCTGCGTGGTAGGGCACACCGCACATGGGGTTTTTGTCGAGGTCGCCGCTGCGGCTCGTAAGCGTCAGACCGAGTTCCTTCGCCGCGACCTTCGCATCGTCAAAGAACATTTCGTAAAAGTCGCCGAGGCGGAAGAAGAGCAGTTCGTTCGGGTGCGCCGCCTTCGCGGAAAGATATTGCTGCATCATCGGCGTGACGTTCTGCGCGTCCATAACGAACCTCCTAG
>CALALM010000248.1 GCA_937925565.1 uncultured Centipeda sp. | reverse complement strand
CATTGGACGCATCATCCGCGGCTCAGTGCGTCCGAATCAGAATGTTGTCATCATCAGCGGCGACCATGACACCAAGGCGAAAGTCGGCAAAGTCTATGTCTATCAGGGCCTGAGGCGCGTCGATGTGGACGAGGCGGGGATGGGCGAGATCGTCGCCCTGACGGGGCTCGGCGATGTGAGCATCGGCTATACGGTGGCAGATGCAGAGAATCCGGAGGCACTGCCGACGATCAACATCGATGAGCCGACACTCTCGATGACGTTCGGTGTCAATACGAGCCCGTTTGCGGGACGTGAGGGGCAGTTTGTCACCTCGCGTCACATTCGCGATCGCCTCTTCAAGGAGATTGAAACGAATGTTGCGATGCACGTCGAGGAGACGGATTCGGCAGACGTGTTCAAGGTTTCGGGACGCGGTGAGCTGCATCTCTCGATCCTGATTGAGCAGATGCGCCGTGAGGGCTATGAGCTGCAGGTCGGAAAGCCGGAGGTTGTCTATAAGACGATCAACGGGCAGAAATGCGAGCCGATGGAGAATCTGACGGTCGAGGTACCGCAGGAGTACATGGGCGCGGTTATGGAGGCGCTTGGCACACGTAAGGCGGAGCTGTCGAATATGACGGAGCTCTCGGGCTATATCCGCATGGAGTTCTTCATCCCGGCACGCGGGTTGATTGGGTTCCGCTCGGAGCTCCTCACGAGCACAAAGGGCAACGGCATCATGAATCATATTTTCCACGGTTATGTGCCGTATAAGGGGGATATGACCGGCCGTTCGCACGGCTCTCTCGTGGCCTTCGAGCAGGGAGAGACGACGGGCTACGGCATCTTCTCCCTGCAGGATCGTGGAACGATGTTCATCTCGCCGGGGCAGCAGGTGTATGAGGGGATGATCGTGGGCGAGAATTCACGTGACATCGACATGGACATCAATCCGTGTAAGAAGAAGAATGTCACGAATATGCGCACGTCGGCATCGGATGAAGCGATCCGTCTTACACCTCCGCGCATTCTAAGTCTTGAACAGGCGCTCGAGTACATCAACGATGATGAACTGGTCGAGGTGACGCCAGAGAATATCCGTCTGCGTAAGGCGATTCTCGACCGTACGGCACGCGGGCGCGCGGCAAAGAATGCACGAAAATAAAGCTGAAGTCCTGTATTGATCGGGAAAAATTTTGTTTAATGGTGATTTTATTGTAATTCTGAAAAAAGTATGCTAGTATGTTTGAGTCGATAAAATGAAGAATTGTTACTAGTTTCATCCGGGTATAATCTACTGAGAAAGGAAGAGATAAATGGGTGCAAATTCATTGCTTTCGCGCGTGAAGAATATGACTTCGCGTGTCGTGGACTCATTTATTCCTCCTGAGGATGATTTGTATGAGGATGTAGAAGAGGCGCAGGAGCCCGTTCATAAGGTGTCTGCCCGGACTCGCCAAGAGGAGGTTGTGCAGCGCCGCGTTGCGAACGGTGGCACGGTGCCCTTTTCCTCCGCGACATATGGAACGTCTTCATCAGCGCACGGTACACCCACGATGGGAGACGGCGGTACGCCACTGACCGTCCATACGACGAAGGTGGCAGAGCTCAAGGTTCGCATCCATCGTCCACGCCGTTATGATGACGTGGGTTCGGCAGTTGTCCAGCTCAAACAGGGGATTGCCGTAGCGGTCAATTTTGACTGCCTGAGCGAGTGTGAGCGCCGCCGTGTCTGCGACTTCCTGAACGGTGCCTGCTATGTGCTTCACGGTACAGCACGCATGGTGTCGAGTGCGATCATTCTCTATGCTCCGAAGGGCGTGGATGTGACGGAAGCAGCCGCACGGGTGCATTGATTTCATGCAATGATGCAGTTTAAGAGATGGAGAGTCATGGACTCTCCACTTTTTTTGCAAAAATTTATATGCGGACGTTGTCTTACGCTATTTCTTATGCTATAATACTCCGCAGTGTTTAGGAAGCACTGGTAAATTCAGCATCGTCATCTTGGCACATCTTTTTCGTCCTGCCTGCGTCAACAAATCCTCCACATAGCCTTTGCAACGTTAGGTTTGTCTCCTTGACAGGACAAAAATCTGCACCAATCTGACAGACTTTATTTTATCAGCGATTCCTTAAAAATCACGCGCTTACGATAGCTGCTCTGTGCCGCGCCGGTCGCGGTGGTGCAGCGGATGAGGGGCGCGGAAGAACAACAGGAGGTATACTCACATGGCAGTAATTTCTATGAAGCAGCTTCTGGAGGCCGGTGTTCACTTTGGACATCAGACCCGCCGTTGGAATCCGAAGATGGCGCGTTACATCTTCACGGAGCGCAACGGGATCTACATCATCGATCTGCAGAAGACGGTGCGCAAGGTGGATGAGGCGTACAACTTTCTCCGCAGTGTTGCGCAGGAAGGCAAGTCCGTGCTCTTCATCGGCACGAAGAAGCAGGCACAGGAGGCAATCCGCGAGGAG
>CALALM010000247.1 GCA_937925565.1 uncultured Centipeda sp. | reverse complement strand
ATCGGCAGGGGAGACGCCGCTGATGCGTGCTGCCTGTCCGATGGAGCGCGGGCGGATCGCGGCAAGTTTCTCCGCCGCCTCAAGACGCAGGCTCGTGATCGCTGCATAGTCGAGGGTCTTTGGGATACGGCGGCTCTCAAGGCGCTCCATGCGTGCGATCTGCTCCTGTTGCTTCTTTATATATCCATCATAACGCGCCATGATCTCGACCTCCTCCTTGACATCCGCCGCGAGTGCGGGCAGGTCAAAGAGGGGCGCGAGCACGTCATAGTTCCCCTCGCGCGAGAGGAGGGCAAAGAGGCTCATCGGTACGCGCAGAGGAGAAATCCCCGCCTCCGCGAGGCGTGCCTCTGTCTCTGCGCTCGGGCTGAGCTTTGTGCTTTCGAGGAGGCGCATGGTCTCCTCGATGGCGTCCCGTTTTGCGGTAAAGCGCGCCCACCGCTCGTCGCTGACGAGATGGGCGGCGCGCCCGATGGGGGTAAGTCTGAGGTCGGCATTGTCCTGCCGGAGGATCAGGCGGTACTCGGCGCGGCTCGTCATCATGCGATAGGGTTCGTCCGTGCCCTTCGTCACGAGATCGTCGATGAGGACGCCGATGTAGCCGTCGCTGCGGCGGAGCACGAGCGGTTCCTCCCCTGCAATCTCCCGCACGGCATTCACTCCTGCGACAAGGCCCTGCGCCGCCGCCTCCTCATAGCCGCTCGTACCGTTCGCCTGTCCCGCCGAGTAGAGTCCCGCAATGTGCTTTACGGCAAGTGTCGCTTCCAGTTGGAGCGGGTCGAGGCAGTCGTACTCGATCGCATAGCCCGGGCGCATGATACGGGCGTGCTCAAGTCCCGGGATCGTGGTGAGAAACGCCTCCTGTACATCCGTCGGCAGACTCGTGGACATGCCCTGCACGTAGATTTCGTTCGTGTGCAGTCCCTCGGGTTCGAGGAAGAGCTGATGACGGTCCTTGTCGGGAAAGCGCGCGATCTTCGTCTCGACGGACGGGCAGTAGCGCGGCCCGATGCCCTCGATGACACCGTTTGCCATCGGTGCGCGGTGGAGATTCGCGCGGATGACTTCGTGCGTCGCCGCATTCGTATAGGTGAGATAGCAGGGCGTCTGCTCTCTTGGCATTTCCGTGGTCAAAAAGGAGAAGGCGGGCGCCGTCGGATCGCCCTTCTGTATGGATGTCTTTTCGAAGTCAATCGTGCGACGGTCCACGCGCGCGGGCGTCCCCGTCTTAAAACGCATCAGTTTCAGCCCAAGTGACTTGAGTGAATCCGAGAGCGCCATCGCGGGGCGCTGTCCGTTCGGGCCGCTGTCGTAGATGGTCTCACCGAGGATGATGCGCCCGCTCAGATACGTCCCCGTGGCGAGGACGACGGCGCGCGCGGCGGCCTCCCGCGCCAAGCGCCGCTCGTAGGCGCATCGGTCGCGCCGTCGCAGCCACAGGGCAGCGACCGTCAGCAGGGCCATGGCGAGCAGCATCACCATCTGGACTCGGGGGGAGGGCTGCGGGTACACACCGACGAAGAGACCCCAGAGCACGGTGAACGCCATGAGGCCGGTGATCACGCGCCCCAGCGTGGAGTGGCGCGGGGGAACGTCGAGTGCGGGCACGCGGCCAGTCTAGGAAGGCGGCCGGGCGAGGTCATCGAACCACGGTCCGAGGCGCGGGGTCCGACGCCTCGCGAGCCCCTCCTCTCGACGGCCGATGCGCACCGCGTCGTCCCACCGGTGAGGTTGCCCCATGATCAGTGTTGAGAACCTCGTCAAGCGGCACGGCCGGAGAGAGGTGCTCCACGGCGTCAGCCTGGAGGCCCGTCCCGGCCGCGTCACCGGCTTCGCCGGCCCCAATGGGGCCGGAAAATCCTCCACCCTGCGGTGCCTGCTGGGGCTGGACCGGACCGACGGCGGGCGCGCGCTCATCGGCGGGCGCCCCTACCGCGAGCTGCGCGAGCCG
>CALALM010000246.1 GCA_937925565.1 uncultured Centipeda sp. | reverse complement strand
TTTGTGATACAATGGAAAATATTTGACAGGAGGTGCGGGGTGAAGGCTGCATTTATGACGCTTGGCTGCAAGGTGAATCAGTTTGAAACGGAGACGATGGAGGGACTGTTCCGCGCACGTGGCTACGATGTTGTGTCGTTTGAGGAGACGGCAGATGTCTATGTCATCAATACATGCTCGGTGACGCATCTGAGCGACCGCAAGTCGCGCCAACTGATCCGCCGTGCGGCGCGCATGAATCCCTCTGCCTGCATTGCGGTGACAGGCTGCTATGCGCAGGTTGCGCCCGAGGAGATCCGTGCAATCGAGGGCGTCCGCGTGGTGATCGGGACAAAGGAGCGCGCCCGTATCGTGGACTATGTGGAGGCATCGCTGCGGGGGGGGACGGGCGTGGCGGGGACGATCACGGACATCATGCAGGCGCGTGTCTTTGAGGATATTCCGCTGCACTCTGCGCCGCATCGAACGCGTGCATTCCTCAAGATCGAGGACGGCTGTCAAAACTTCTGCACGTTTTGCATCATTCCCTATGCACGCGGTCCCGTAAAGTCGCGCGCACTCTCTGCGCTCGCACGCGAGATGAATCACCTGGTGGAGGCAGGCTTTCACGAGGTGGTGCTGACGGGCATTCATCTCGGGGCTTACGGGATTGATCTGGCGGAGCGTCCGACGCTTGCGGACGCCTGCCGTACGGCACTCGCAGAGGAGAAATTGCGGCGTCTGCGGCTCGGGTCGCTTGAGTCGGTGGAACTCTCTGCGGATCTTCTCGAACTGATGCGAACGGAGCCGCGCTTTGCCGCGCATCTGCATCTGCCCTTGCAGGCGGGGAGCGATAACGTGCTACGCGCGATGAACCGCCACTACGATACGACGGCGTTTGCGCAGCTGATCGCGGAGGTGCGCACGGCGGTGCCGGGGGTTGCGATCTCGACCGACATCATCGTGGGATTTCCGGGGGAGACGGAGGAGGATTTTGCGGCGGGAATGGACTTCGTGCGCAGGATGGGCTTTGCGCGGATGCACGTATTCCCGTATTCGGCGCGGCGGGGGACGCCTGCGGCACGGCGCACGGATCAGGTGCCGCCCGCGGTACGCAAGGAGCGCGCGGCACGGATGCAGCTGCTCGCGGAGGAACTGGCGGAGGCATATCACCGCACGGCGCTGGGATCGATCACGGAAGTGCTGTTTGAAACGACGGAGGACGGTGTGACGGACGGGCTGACGGAGACGTACATCCGCGTCTATACGGACGCGCGCGTCGCGCGCGGGGAGCTTGTACCGATGCGCCTGACGCATCTCTATCGCGACGGTGTCTGGGGGGAGATAATTTGAAAAAATTACCTTGACACCCGCTCCCAAATTTGCTATGATAATCGAGTCGCAAGACACGTGACTCAGTAGCTCAGCTGGATTAGAGTATTTGACTACGAATCAAAGGGTCGGGGGTTCGAATCCCTCCTGGGTCACCATTATGAATATAGAACGTCGATGATGGTCGGCGTTTTTTTGTGTGCTGAATCCTATATTCTCAATTAAAACACTGAGAATGAAAATATGAATATCATTCATTTTTTTCTTTTCAAATCCATTATTTTTCGGTATAATGATTCCGTACGACGAAAGAAAGGGTGAACTCTTTTGGAGGAGAAAATGGGACGTCGGGAGCGCAAGAAGCTGCAGTCCCGCCGAACGATTCTCGAAGCGGCAATCAGTGAGTTCTCGAAGAAGGGGTATAAGGAGACCTCTGTCGCAGATATCATGAGCACCGCAGATCTCGGCATCGGAACCTTTTACAATTATTTCAACTCGAAGGAGGATCTGCTGTTCTCCCTGCTCGGTCGTCTGAGTGAGACGATCCGCATGGCACTTGCGGAGGCACGTGCGGCAGAGCGTACGTCGCTGGAGCTGCTCGAGGTGGGTGCACATGTGACGGCGAAGTTCCTCGACGAGAATCGCTTTGTCATGCCCCTCTTTCTCTCCGCATCCCACCATGTGATGCACGGCGGAGCAGAGCATGGTGCGCAGGCGATGCCTGCCGACAAACCGTCGAGCAGCCGTATGACGCCGCAGATCAAGCAGGTGTTTACGGAGATCATCCGCGAGGGACAGGAGGCGGGCGAGATCCGCTGTGATGTGCCGGTTGATCTCATTGCGGAGATGTTTCACTCGCTCTATCAGGCGGCGGCATTCAGCCAGCTTGAACTCAGCTTTCAGGAGAACATCGCGCTCAAGACCCGGCTGCTTCTCGATGGTATTCGAAAGCGCAATGAGGCGGACGCGTAAACTGTGTATTGTGTGTATTGTGTGTATTAGGAGACACTAATGATAAGCGTTACAAAATTACTTTTTATGGATGAGTACTACGGCGACGCGCTGCGCTATGGGCATAACGCGCACCGCATGAAGAGCGGCGCGGCGGAGGGGATGGGTCCCGTGGTGGTGTGGAACTCGACGCGCACGTGCAATCTGCGCTGTCGTCACTGCTATATGGAGTCCGACGGGCAGAAGTACGAGGGCGAGCTGACGACGGAGGAGGCAAAGCGCTTTATTGACGGGCTTGCCGAGTTCCGTGTGCCTGTACTGCTCTTCTCGGGCGGTGAGCCGCTGATCCGCCCCGATTTCTTCGAGCTGGCGGAGTATGCGCGTGATGCGGGCGTGCGCCCGACGCTCTCGACGAACGGGAC
>CALALM010000245.1 GCA_937925565.1 uncultured Centipeda sp. | reverse complement strand
ATCCGACCACCGGAGGGGCGATTGCAAGCCCCTTCGTCCAGATGGGACAGGCATTCCAGAAGCAGTCCAATCTGCTCTGGTATGAGATTTTCGACATCGTAAAGCAGAACTGTACCACCACATTCGTCGGCTCTCCGCAGGAGGATCGCATGGAGCGGCTGCTGCGTTCGAGGAAGTAAGAAGGATGATGAAGGGGCGTGACATAGCCGAGGAGTGACTCAAATAGACAAGAAGCAAGAATCGGTACTATTTCTCCGTATAGCTACACAGCTCAACCAGATTCCCATCGGGGTCGCGCAGGTAGATGCTCCGCATGGAACCACGTGCACCGTGACGCTCTACAATACCGGTTTCCGGAATGATCTCCTTTGCATGAAGCTCTTGCATGATAACTTCGATGGGCTCATCTACGACGAAGCAGAGATCAAGAGCCCCCGTGCATGGATGCGCTGCTGCAGGGAGGAATTCTGCGGGGCGCATATGAATGTTGATCTTTGAGGCTCCAAAGAAAAAGGCATAGCGTCCGTTCTCTTGGCGCAACTCCATCCCGAGAATCTCCGTGTAAAAGCGCAGACATTCTTTCGGATGCTCGGTGGTCAGAACAAAATGGTCGAGGAGAGAGATGTTCATGGCGTCTCCTTTCACTGTCGCCTACAGTCTATATCATCGTTGAGAAAGCATAGCAGCTCTCGCTTCTTGTCTTATACCGTTATCTCAATTTGATTGTCCTCAATCCCGATGACGCAGCTCTCGTAATATCCATCTCCAGTGGTACGAGGTCCGCTGATGATCTTGTAGCCGTCGCCTTTCATACGAGCCGTAAGGGAATCAACCGCTTCTTTGCTGCCGACGCTGAAAGCAACATGAATAAAGCCTGTTCTGGCGAGTGTCTTCTTGTCATCTGTCATTTCGGGCTTCTTCATAAGTTCCAGTCTCGCACCATCCTCAAAAGAAATGAAATAAGAGCGGAAACCTGTATTTTTATTGTGGTAGCCGTCATTGGCATTGCCGTTCAGATATTTTACGAAAAATTCCTTGGCTGCCTCCAGATCATTCACGTACATTGCGATGTGCTCAATCTTCATCGTATGAACCTCCATCCACCGAGTTCATAATCTCATGAAGTGAATTATTCTTTGCAATATGGCTCTATTCCTGTTTGTCTCAAAAATTTCAGGAGGTGTATATCTTGGGAAAAACTACATCCGAGATGCAGCTTGTCTCCATCGGAAAGCTCGTCCCTTATGTGAATAACGCCCGTACCCACTCGAAGGAGCAAATCACCAAGTTGCGCTCGTCTTTGCGGGAGTTCGGCTTTGTGAATCCCGTCATCATCGAACGGAAGTTCAACGTCATAGCGGGACATGGCAGAATCCTAGCCGCAAAGGAGGAGCATATCGAGCAAGTTCCGTGTGTATTTGTGGATTATCTGACGGAGGCGCAAAAGAAAGCCTACATCCTCGCGGACAACCGTTTCGCACTTGACGCAGGATGGGATGAAGATATGCTGCGCGTTGAGATGGAAGCCCTGCAAGGCATGGACTTCGACATCTCACTCACAGGCTTTGACGAAGCGGAGATTGCCGACCTGCTCTCACTGGATGACGGTGATGCGCAGGAAGATGACTTCGACGTGGATGCAGAACTCGCAAAGCCCTGTGTCGCTCGG
>CALALM010000244.1 GCA_937925565.1 uncultured Centipeda sp. | reverse complement strand
CACCAACTACTTGAGATTGACCGGGTGCCCATAAGCCAGATCCGCAAAGATACGCCTTCGCAGAATTGACATCTGCAAAACAAAAGACAGCAGGTTCGGCATATCCGTTGCCTCTATCCTCCTGCAACGCAACCAACTGCTCTGCACAGGCGGCAAAGTTTTTCTCAGAATCCGTACGGTAAACACAGATGGCATCCTGCTCTTTCAACACTTCAGATGGTATGCTTCTCACCTGCATGTCCGAAAGCAACACGGTATTTCGCCAAGACACCTCATCCATGGAGATTGGAGTTTCATGTTCCTGTTCCACTTCCGGATAAAATAGACGCACGGACATTCCGCATAGAGATTCATACTCCTCGACATGAGAGTAATAGTGAGCAAGCGCAGAAAACACACTCTCATCTGCACAGGCGAGTCTCACTCCATGATCCACCGAGGTATTCTCTTCGTCTTTGAACATTGCCTCAAACATTGTTCTCCCTCTTTTCATCTGTTTCAGTCAACACAGAACAATATATAAAGGTCACATCACCTCCAAAAAATTACGGCATTGCACCCCAAGATGATATTATTCCTTAATTCGCTGCTTGCGGAGAACACGTTATGTCAGACTGCTTTGACAGTTCATCAAAAATATGGAAAACTCGTCGAATGTCATCCTTTGAAATGCTCATTAAGGGTAAATCTACATAATAACACCCCTGCAAGTCAGCATGATCTTTCGGATTATTTATATCTCTTCGATGTAACGTCATGGTAGTTTCATCCACAACGATATCGCGAGTATCTCTTTCTGCATTAGCAGTGTCATCAAACGCCTCCGCTAAATTTTCCCCCGTGAGATTTTTTGAAATAGCGTTTGAAGAAGTATACCTCAAAACTCTGAAAATCGGATCCGATGGATCGGCTTCATTTGTGTTCGTCAAAAAGATATTAACAGCATACAACGAAGTGTCCCCGTTGCCTGTATTTGCTTCTTTGCGAAACAGCCACCAAAAATCATTCACCATGCCAGCTGCCGGATATTCATATCCCTTTTCCTTGTTCTTGTTCTGGTTCTTAATAAACGTATATTCGCAATCCTTCTTCTCGGATTCAGATTTTATGGCTTCGCGCAATTTCTGAACATTTTTGTACGTCATAAAAACTACAAAGGCGGCATTCTTATAATTCGTCGTATAATCCTTATTATTGTCTATCATAAAGTATCCCTTCTTTTCTATTGGCTGATCTGGTCTATCTGAAATTCCATTTGTCATAGACAAAAAGGTATCGAAGCCCTTTCTTGTCAATAATCTTACCAAATCGCTTATCATCAGTCTCTGCCCAAAGGTATATTTGCTTCCCTTCCCCCCGCTCAAAAGATCCTTCATCGATTGCAGTATGTCTTCCCAACTTACAAAAACGAAACAGACATCCTTGCCTATATCATCCTTATATTCACGATAGACCGATACGCATGATTCGTGCCCCGCAATGAACAGCAGGATTTTCTTTTTATCTTTGGCTAAATCGCATAAAATTTCTGCTTCGCGAATGAGCTGGTCGTCTGAGGACAGTCCGCTCTGAAACTTTACCTCAATGCCAATACAACAATTGTCAAAGTCCAACAAAACATCCAATTCCCCAAGATCATGTTTCGGCCAGAATTTGATATGCTCCTCATCTCTTATATTTGTGCAGTTCACATTTTTCAGGAGCTGAATTGCATCCTGTGATGTTTCTTGCTGCTTCTCCGATTTGTGTAATGCCCCGCATAGTATTTGCTGCAATCCATCACAAAAATCCATGTACCTTAATGTACCGAAGAAATCTCCGGTCAGCTTATCCTCCAAGTTGTCAGATAAGTTCGAACCGGATCTGCTGATTTTTCCATAAAATTCCTCGACCATGATTACCTCCATTTCACCTACTCAAGATGCTGACATCACAAAACCTGCGAAAATGTACCTAGGAGAACTATCTGTTCACCGAAAGAACCGAAGGACCAATCATTGACACGTGTGTCCCATGTGCAAAGTTTGAGGCTGTCATATCCCCTCCTCGCTCACCTAAAAACATCTTTAATAAGCAATGCAAGGAACACCTGCAATCGCCCCCTTGTTTTCTGATTCATCATCTTTCGGATATAAAAGGAGCAGATTATTTGCTCCAATCGTGCGCATTTCTCTCAACTGAGCAACCTTCCTTGCTGTCGTGATGAGGACTGCCTGCCCTGCATTTTTGTGGGGCTTATATATCTCCTTAAAATTTTCCCAACTTCCGCTTACATTATCGTATGCATCGATTTTTTCAAAGTGCTGCCTAAGTCTCGATGCCGACACACGCAAAGGTGACAGTGGCGAAAATGTCTCGTCCTGCCATAAAAATACGCTGTAATACGACAGCCAAAAGTAATTGTCCCTTTTTATGAATCGAACGAGCGCATCCAGAATCGGCGCTATCGTTTTTGCATATGTTTCGCAGTCAATGATAATGACCACGCGATCATGCCCTGTCGTTATCTCGCGCAGTTCTACCGCCCCTTCAATTCTATACGACACAACATAATCGAGCCTATTTGGCAGTCGCTTCATGAGAGCTCTCATTAACGCACTGTCAAATTTTCTCATTGTACCTCAACTCCGATCCGTGTAGACTTTTCGGCAAGAAGCAGTCATTCTCGATCAAATTCATGGCATCACTTCTTAACCGTATGGGCGTCTTCCAATATCCAGCAAGTCTCAGATCGGATTCATACCGTAACGTTTCCGCAGCACGTTCACAAGCAGCAGGGAATCATCGGCAGACAAGTAGGGAACTTTTACTGTAGCCGCGTAATAAAAACCTCGGTCATTCAGAATTTTTCTCAGGTCACTCGCTGAAAGTGACTTGATTTCACTATCCTGCTGCAACTTCGGTGTCAACAGTTTGACCGACCGATAACGTTCTTCCTTCGTCGGATCCTCGAACACCCTCGGGGAATCAATAATACCCGCACCGATGACCCCAACACCTTTATGATAGTAAAAGACATAGTCTCCCTGCTGAAAGCGGCGCACTTCATCTGCCGCTTCACCATACGCACTGATCTTGGACTTGTCGAACATATCCCAGACGGCAGCTCCGTCGTACGATTTATTGGTATCAAAAAGGATGCCTTTCTTATCCTTTGGATTGACATGAACATCATAAGGCTTTGTAAAAAACTCGAAATACTGTTCCTCTCCGATCTTGTAGATACGGTAGGGCAAAAAGTCGATATCAACTCCGGCTGCCCGCCAATAATTGACGGCTCCAATCATCATATCATCAGATGTGCTCCCCACAATGACCAGTTTCTGATGCTGATTAAACTCCACATCGCTCAACGGCACTGTCAGATCAAAAACGGATTGATGCGCTTCGATCAGTGTCGTATCCGATTTGCTGTACTGTTGGTATAGGCGATCGAGATCCGCATAACTGTATCGACCAAATTTCTGCGCATAGCGCATGAGCTGTAAGGCGGTATCGCCTCCCACCTTCCCTCGCTTCAGTTCGAACAGAACCAGATTCCCATATTGATCCAGAGCCATAATGTCGGGTTCTTCCTGATACTGCCGTTCTTGGAAAATGGGCATCAGCAGTCCGCCTGCCGTATACAGTTCGCTCATGTACGCTACAAGCAGCTCCTCAAGATCTTTTTCCTTGTCGCCAATATCCGCACAGCTATAATACTCCAATGGATGCAGAACGTTTTTCTTCGTCCCATCCGTCTGTGGCTCTTTGATATAACGGTATAGCATCTCAATCAAATCCTTTCTAATAAGCATGAAAATCCAAAACTGTATATGCAGACCGATTGCCTGAGTTTCTATAAGAGCGGCATACTATGTTCACAAAGTGAATATTTGTGTATGCAACTTACCGATAAAAACTTGCCATACAATCAACAACCTCACGAATCTCATCCCGCAGACTTTCCGGCTCTAAAATCTCTGCATACTGCCCGTACTGCAGTGCCCAATATTTCATTGCCATTTCGTTGCAGGCAACGGAAACGATGAGTTTATCCGCCTCCTCTTGAACAATGCGAAATTTCTTACCGAACCAGTCGATCAGTGCTCCTATCATGTGCTCAGAGACGCGCATCTTCACTTGCACGCTCGGACCGCTGAACATATAGATGTGTTCTGCCATGTGCTTTGGTAGACTGTAGCCTTGGACAAAATCTTCCATTTGATCCATCGGCTTGACCTTCGCATCGAGCATCTCCAGCTTCGTCATATAATCTAGGCGATAGTGAGAAAGTCGATTGCTTATGTCGTAACTGCAGAGCAAATAATATCTACCCTGATTTGCCACCATCTGATACGGGTTCACAATGTACGGTTCTTCCCGCCTGGGGTGTAGCTGGAAGTCTTTGCCATAGCTGTTATAAGTGAAGCGAACCTTCCTTCCCTGTTCGATGGCATCGTTCAGCACATCCAAATTCCGCAAAACATCCGTGTTGTCCGAGTGTATGAGTTTCGGCAGATGACAGACATGCTTCACTTTGGCATGGAAGTATTTGTTGCCAAATGCCGTCAACTTCTTGATCAGTCGTTCAGCCTCTTCGCCGGAAAGGGTGCGGGAAAAGAGGACGCTGTCGATCAGCATCCTCAGTTCCGCATTCTCAAACTGGCGCGACATAAGGTAGATGCCGCCCTCCATGGAAATCTCATACCCCATTTCTCCCAAGAGCATAAGATTATTCTTAACCGTCTGCCGCGTACATGGAACGCCATAGTTTTTTTCCAGCAAATCCACGATTTCCTGTTGCGTCAAGGGGTGGTCTCTGTCCGTATATTGCTCCAAGATCTCTAAAATCAGCATATTTAGAGCCTTCTTGTCCTGCCGCCCATAAAGATACATATGCTCACCTCCTTAAAAGATAGATCCTTTTGAGCCGGTATGCGTCGATTTCTGCTGTTGTTGTCGGGCAAGTTTTTCTGCTAGTCGAGGAGAAGTCCATCCAGTTCGGCAAGTTTGGCATGGATGTCAAAACCGCATTCGCCCTCCTTGTAAAGCAAAGTAGAATACTCCGGCCATTCACCCCCTATCTGCTTGCCTCGGACATACAATGCGCGTGCCTTCTGCACATCAAAGGCTTTGGGGGGGAAGATGACCTTCCTGAACCACCATTCCGTCCATAATTACAAGATACCCGCTGATGTCAAGCATGGGACTGGCACTCTTATCCGGCTCATCATCGTACATATACAGCTCGAAAGCGCCCTCATAGCTGTTCCTATCGACCTCGGAGTGCGCCTCATCTCGCACAAAATACCGGGTGATCGTGCGGATACCATACCCCGCAATAGAGTCAAGCCTTATCCGATCCTCTCCAAATCGGATAAAGGGATGTTCTTTGCTGGTCATCGTAATTTCTCCCTTCAAATTCTACTCTTGCTGATTACAGTATAGCATATCCGATGTTAAAATTTTTTACCTTTCGAGATTTTGTGTTCTTGAATATTATCCTCCAACACCAATCTCAATCCCACCCTTGAAAACAACTACCGCGCCGTCACCCTTAACAACAATGTGATCGAGCAGTCCGTTCCACAAATCCTCGTCAAACTCGACTTGTTCCCCTTTGATACCACATACCACATGAATCATGCCCTCCAAGGTCTTTCTCTTGCTCTCCCTCTCGGCAATTCGCTCGTCCAACCTCGCTATATGCCCCTGCTTTTCCAGATAGCGTGCGCGAATCTCATTCTCCTGATTCAGATACGCATTCTGATCCTGTGCCACCCTTGCATTCTCACGAATCAACATTTCGAGGCGTTCTGCCAAAACACGAAGTTCCTGCTCTGCTCTGTTACGTTCCTTCGTCATCTCCCCCGTTTGGCAAATGCCATCAATCAAGGATCTGAGTTCCGTAATCACATTCTCTTTGACCTCTACCAAGGAGTTCAGTGCTTTGACGAAAATCTGTTTGATTTCCTCCTCCGTCAGATGTCTTGTATTGCATGGCTTGCCCTTGTGGGCATATTTCTTGTTGCAGCGATAGATGACTCTGCGGTACTTATCCGTGGAGTGCCAGACCTTCGCCCCGTACCAACCGCCGCAGCAGCCGCATTTGATTTTGTTCGCAAAGATGCTCACACCGCTGTGCTTGCCACCGTTTTCCCGTGCCTTGATTTCTGTCTGCACGAAGTCGAACAAGTCTGGAGGAATGATTGCCTCGTGGTGTTCCTCCACATAATACTGTGGAATCTCTCCCATGTTTCTGCGTCGCGTCTTATCCAAAAAGTCTGCCGTATATTGTTTCTGGATCAGCGCATCACCGCGATACTTCTCATTCGTGAGGATGGAGCGCACGGTGGAAATATACCACCTATCCTTTCCCGACGGGGATTTGATGCCCCGCTTCTCCAGTTCCTTGGTAATAGCGTAGAAGGATCGCCCGCCGAGGAAGAGTTTGT
>CALALM010000243.1 GCA_937925565.1 uncultured Centipeda sp. | reverse complement strand
CACCCCCATGCTCCGCCTCGACATCCGTCTGAGTGAGGCGGCAGGCTCGTCGATTGTGCTTCGTATGCTCAGGCAGATGCTAAAGGTCTGGGAGACGATAGATACTTCGCCGGAGGAGGCGATCCACTGCTCCCCTATCGGCTCGCTTTGCTCGCCACTTCCCCCGTTCCGACGGGGGAAGCTGATATAGCGTTTCTCCAAGCCCCCCGCCGTGACGGGGAAAGCTGTGAGCCGTACACCAAAGCCTCCCCTGCCACAGCGGGGGAGGTGGCACGCGTTCGCGTGACGGTGGGGGCGCTTTGAACGCGCAGGGATATGCTTTGATTGAGATGGAATCGAACAATTTATAATAACAGAGGAGAAACTATGTGTTTGGCAGTTCCGGCGAAAGTCGTTGAGATAAAGGACCAGCTTGCCGCAGTCGAGCTGAATGGGGTGCGGCGTGCGGCGAGCCTGATGCTGCTGCCCGAGGCGAAGCTCGGCGACTATGTGCTCGTCCACGCGGGCTTTGCGATGCAGATCGTGGAGGCGGAGGAGGCGGAGCGCATCGAGGCTCTGCGTGCGGAGATGCGCGGCGCGCCGCGTACGGTGGAGCACATTCTATGACGCGCGCACAGGAGACACAGCGACGGGCGGCTGAGATGGTCGCGGAGATGCGCCGCATTCTCGCCGCACAGGGGAAGAAGATCCGCATCATGGAGGTCTGCGGCACGCATACGGTCGCGATCTTTCGCGCGGGTCTGCGGCAGATTCTCCCCGAGGGCGTCGAGCTCGTCTCGGGGCCCGGCTGCCCCGTCTGCGTGACGGCGGACGACTACATCGACGCGGCGATTGCGTATGCGGGGATGGAGGATGTCATCATCACGACGTTCGGCGATATGCTGAAAGTCCCCGGGACGCGCTCCAGTCTCACCGAGGCGCAGGCGCAGGGTGCGGATGTCCGCATCGTCTACTCGCCGCTCGACGCGCTGACGGTCGCGGCGGAAAACCCGAGCAAGCAGGTTGTATTCCTCGCCGTCGGATTTGAAACCACTGCGCCGACGGAGGCGGCTGCGGTGCTCGCGGCTAAGAAGCAGGGGCTCGGGAACTTCTTTTTGCTGTCCGCGCAAAAGCTCGTCCCGCCCGTGATGCGTGCGCTCCTCGATGGCGGCGAGACGAACGTCGACGGCTTCCTCCTGCCGGGGCACGTTGCCGTCGTGACGGGGACGGCGACGTTTGATTTCCTTGCGCAGGAGTATCACATCCCGGGCGTGGTCGGGGGCTTTGAGCCGCTTGAGATTCTGCGCGCGATTCACATGCTCGTGCGGCAGATCGGGATGGATGAGGCACGCATTGAGAACGCCTATGAGACGGTCGTGCGGCGGGAGGGCAATCCCGTCGCGCGCGCGGCAATCGACCGCGTTTACGAACCTGCGACCGTGCGCTGGCGCGGGCTCGGTGAGATTCCCGCCTCGGGGCTTTTGATGCGCGAGGAGTACGCGCAGTATGACTTTGCCCGCGTGCGCCCGCTTGCGGCGGGAGCAGTCGGCGATGGGCGGCATGGCTGCCGCTGCGGTGAGGTGCTGCGCGGCGCGATCATGCCGCGCGACTGCAATCTCTTTGGGAGGGCGTGTGTGCCGGAGCACGCCGTTGGTCCCTGCATGGTGTCGGTCGAGGGAACGTGCGCCGCGTGGTACAAATACGGGGGAGGGAGGTTCCGCTATGGAGCATGAGGTCATCACGCTCGCGCACGGCGCGGGGGGACAGCTTTCCCATGCGCTGATGGAGGAGGTCGTGCTGCCCGAGCTGGGGAACACGATCCTGAATATGCTGCATGACGGTGCGGTTCTGCCAACGGCGGGGCGCGCGGCATTTACGACGGACTCCTACGTTGTGCAGCCGCATTTCTTCCCCGGCGGGAGCATCGGGCGGCTCGCGGTCTGCGGGACGGTCAACGATCTCGCGATGACGGGGGCGGTGCCGCGCTGGCTCTCGCTCGCCGTGATCCTGGAGGAGGGCTTTCCGATCGCCACGCTGCGCCGCATCGTGCGCGATATGCGCGCAGCGGCGGAGGAGGCGGGCGTTCTCATCGTGACGGGCGATACGAAGGTTGTGCCGCGCGGCTGCGGCGACGGCATCTACATCAATACGGCGGGCGTCGGGGAGATGATCGAGGGCGTGAACATCGCGCCGACGAATATCAAGGTGGGCATGGACATCATCGTCTCGGGCACGCTCGGCGACCATGCGGCGACCGTCATGGCGGCGCGGCATGACCTGACGCTGCCGCCCGAAATACAGAGCGACAGTGCGCCGCTCTGCCATCTGACGGCGGCGATGCTCGCGGCGGCACCGTCGATTGCCGTGCTGCGCGATCCGACGCGCGGCGGCGTGGCGGCGTCGCTGAACGAGCTTGCGGCGGCGGCGCATGTCGGCATCCTGCTGGACGAGGCGGCGATCCCCGTACGTCCTGCCGTGCAGGGCGTCTGTGACATCCTCGGCTTTGATCCGCTGACACTTGCGAACGAGGGCAAACTCCTCGCCTTTGTCCCGCCGGCAGATACCGCGCGCGTGCTTGCGGTGATGCACGAAGATCCCCACGGACGTGAGGCGTGCGTTATCGGGCAGACGACTGCGGAGGAGCCGGGGACGGTCGGGCTGCGCACCGCGCTCGGCGGCATCCGCATCGTGGATCTGCCGCTCGGGGAGCTGGTGCCGAGGATTTGCTGAAAAGCGCACGAAAAAGCGGGCAGTGGTCAGCCGCCCGCTTTTTCGGTAGAGTCGGAATCCCGACACTCCTTTTTATCTATCTGTAGTAGGATGATAGAAGGTTATTTTGTGAGGTGCACGTCCGGGATCTCGACATCGTGGTGCGTGTCAGGATCGACGTTGGAATACACGCCCGGCTTCGTTTCAAACGCCTTCAGATTGTCCTCATTCGCCTCGAGCATATCCGCGACGAAACGCTCCACCGCATCTGCAAAATACACTGCCATTTCCGTTCCCCATTTCTATCTATGTCCTGCGCGTACGCGCTCTTTCAACTGAGTTTAATTTAGCACTTTTTACAGAGCGTGAAAAATATTCCTTTTTGATAAAATGATAGGGCGAGGCTATGAAAAATTTTTATTATATGTGATATTTGCCCTGTTCAGCGAGAAAAATATATAGTAAACTAATTACGGAATAGTTTTTACGAATAAGGATAGAACGAAGAGGTATGAATTGGGAGATGATCGGATGACGTTGGTACAGATGCGTTACTTCTATGAGGTCTGCCAGTGGCAGAACATCACAAAGGCAGCGGAGCACCTGCACGTCTCCCAGCCGACGGTCACGGTTGCCATGCAGGCACTTGAGGCGGAGACGGGGCTGAATCTCTTTCATCGCGAGGGGCGCAAGATCACGGTCACGGCGGACGGGGCGAAGCTCCTCGGCAAGGTCTCCTACATCCTCACCGAGGTCGCGCGGCTCGACGACGAGATCCGCGATATGGCGCACCGTCATGCAAAGGTGCGGATCGCGATGCCGCTGCAGCTCGGCGTTGTCTTTCTGCCGCACATCCTCGGCGACTTCCACCGCGAACACCCCGAGATCGACCTCGAGATCATCGAGACGGGCGGCGTGAGTGCGCTGCAGATGGTCGAGGAGGAAAAGCTGGACTTTGCGCTGACGAATTACACCGTTGATTTCAGCTCGCGCCTCACGTATGCGAAACTCTTCGACTGCGAGTGCACCTTCGTCACGCGTCCCGATCATCCGTTTGCGCAGCGTCATTCGCTCAGCGTGACGGAACTGCGGAACGAGCCGCTCATCATGCTCGACAGCAACTTCTTTGTTGACCGCCTTGTGCAGGACGCTTACGGACGTGCGGGTGAAAAGCCGAATGTCGTGCACTACTCGCCCTACCTCCACACCGTCAAGAATCTCGTGCACGCAGGGATCGGATCGACCTTCCTCGCGCGTCCGTCCGTGCTCCCCACGGACAACTTTGTCCAGATTCCGCTCATTGATCCCATCTTTATCAACAGCGGACTCGTCACGAAGAAGGGGCGCCAGACGTTTGACGACGTGCGTATCGTCATGAACTACCTGCGCAGACTGACGAAGGAACTGCTCGGCGGGGGGAAGAAGGGATGATCTTTACATTCCGGCGGTGAGGGGCTATGATGGAGAAAAGCAGATAATGAGGCAGACAAAACGCACATATAAGGACTCCCTCTTTCGGGATATATTCAATAATGAGAAGCGACTGTCGGACATCTACACCGCGCTCACCTACGAACGGACGGAACCGGATGATATTCGGATTACCACGATGAATGAGACGTTTTTTGCGAGTGAAAAGAACGATGTGAGTTTTCTCGTACGTATAGCACACAATTACTTGCCGGAATACTTCACAGAAAAGCAGGAAAAGGAGGTCTTTGATATGGTGAATTTCGAGTGGGACGAAGAACTGGCACGTCAGGTGCGTGCCGAGGAAGCGTGGGAGGATGGTATGGAGTGTGGAATGCAGCAAGGAATGCAACAGGGGATGCAGCAGGGAATACAGCAGGGGATGCAGCAAGCCCTTGCCTCATCCATTCGTAATCTGATGAAGAGTATGAATCTCTCCGTGGAAAAGGCGATGGAGGCGTTGCAGATTCCCGCGGCAGAGCGTGCAAAGTATGCGGCGCTTGTCCGCGGATAAAAAGATGTGTCTCCTGCATGGCCTCCGATTCGTCTGTCCCGCCCCTGCCCCTGCAACATTTAGTATGCAAAGGCAGGGGCTTTGTGTTATAATGAAACGAATACTGTCTTGGCGCAGGCTTTTTTGCGTGCGCTATCATCATAGATCCACAGAACAGACATAGGAGTGTGAAACTACTTGTTCGGCATATCTTCGATTCTCAAACGCTTCCTTGGCGACAACAATGACAAGGAGATCGCGCGTTACCGCGGCATCGTGGAAGAGATCAACGCGCTTGAGCCCGCAATGAGGGACCTCACGGACGACAAGCTGACGGGCTACACGCGCCGCTTCCGCGAGCAGCTCGCAGAGGGCGTGACGATGGAGGAGATCCTGCCCGAGGCGTTCGCCGTCGTGCGCGAGACCTCGCGCCGCGTGCTCGGCATGCGCCACTTCGACGTGCAGCTCATCGGCGGCATCTGCCTCCACGAGGGGCGCATCGCCGAGATGCGCACGGGCGAGGGCAAGACACTCGTCGCGACCACGGCGGTCTACCTCAACGCGCTGGAGGGCAAGGGCGTCCACATGGTCACAGTCAACGACTACCTCGCGCGCCGCGACAGCGAGTGGATGGGCAAACTCTACCGCTACCTTGGGCTGTCCGTCGGACTGATCGCACACAACATGGACTTCCCCGAGCGCAAGGCGGCGTATGCGGCGGACGTGACGTTCGGCACGAACAACGAGTTCGGCTTCGACTACCTGCGCGACAACATGGTGCTCTCCGAGGGGCAGATGGTGCAGCGACCGCTGCACTACGCCATCGTTGACGAGGTGGACTCCATCCTCATCGACGAGGCGCGCACGCCGCTCATCATCTCGGGGCCGGGTACGAAATCCACGGACAACTACCGCGTTATGGCAGAGGCGGTGCGCCACCTGAAGGAGGGCGAGGACTACACGGTCGACGAGAAGCAAAAGACCGTCGCGCCCGCCGACTCTGCCGTGCCGAAGATCGAGAAGATCGTCGGCATCACGAATCTGTATGCCCCCGAGAACATCGAGCTGTCCCACTGCTTCACGGCGGCACTGCGCGCAAAGGCGCTGATGCACCGTGACCGCGACTATGTGGTGAAGGGCGACGAGATCGTCATCGTCGACGAGTTCACGGGACGCCTGATGGAGGGGCGCCGCTACTCCGACGGGCTTCATCAGGCGATCGAGGCGAAGGAGGGCGTCAAGATTCAGCGCGAGTCGCAGACGCTCGCGAGCATTACGTTCCAGAACTATTTCCGCATGT
>CALALM010000242.1 GCA_937925565.1 uncultured Centipeda sp. | reverse complement strand
ATACGGACCTTGTCCATGACGATCTCACAGCCGCCTGCCTTCAGTTCGTCCTCGATCTGCTGAATGCTCTGCCCGCCCCAGCCGTACGAGCCGAACGCGAACGCCTTGCGCCCGATCGGGGCAAGCCCCTTCATATAACAGAGGAAGCCAGCAATGGTCGGAAGCATCTGGTTGTTGAGTGTCGGTGAGCCGACGGCGAGATAACGACTCGTGAGGACATCCGTCATAATATCGGCATGTGTATTGTGCTTGATGTCGTAGTAGCCGACGGAGAATCCCTTGTCGATGAATGCCTCGGCGATCGTATGCGCCATCTTCTCTGTGGAGTGCCACATGCTGTCAAAGACGATGACCGCACGGTCATCGGTTTCACCGAGCGACCACTTGTTGTAGAGGTCGATGATCTCAGGGATATGCGAGCGCCAGAGGATGCCGTGTCCCGTGGCAATCAGATCGATGTCAAGCCCGTGGAGTGCCTTGAGTGCCGTCTGCGCCTGTTTTCCGTAGAGGAAGAGGATGTTTGCGTAATATTTCTTCGCCTCCTCGATGACAATGGAGAAATCATTTTCATCGTCGTAGCGTTTGCCGGAGGCGAGGTGTTGACCAAATGCATCATTTGAGAAGAGGATCTTCTCCTCGGGACAGTAGGTTACCATGCTGTCCGGCCAGTGGAGCATCGGCGTTGGGACGAAGGCGAACGTGCGCTTGCCGATGGAAAGCGTATCACCTGCCTTGACCGTCTCATAGGGGAGTTCGCCGTAGTAGGCACGCAGTCCCTTCAGCCCGTTCGGGGCGCTCGTGATGACCTTTGCGTTCGGAGCGAGGGAGGAGATGAGCGGCACACCGTACGAATGATCCGGCTCGACGTGGTTTGAGATAATGTAGTCAATCTGCGATGGGTCGATGACGGAGGAGATGCGTGCAAGCATTTCCTCCTCAAAGCCGTGCTTCACCGTATCAATCAGCGTGATCTTATCGTCGATGATGAGATAGGCATTGTAGGATGAGCCGCGCTGCGTATCGTAGCCGTGAAAGCTGCGCATCGACCAGTCGATCGCTCCGACCCAGTAGATGTTATCCCGAATTTTGATGGCGTTCATGAGTGTACTCCTTTCGATGATAGAATCATATATATAACTTATAGTATCTTCCTATAAACGAGAACTATATTTATAGAAGTATTCTAGCTTAATTCCAAACCTTTTGCAACAGGAATTTCAGTGTATATTTTTCGTAGCAAATAGGCAGAATATAGACGATTTCTTGACAGATGATTTTGCATACGGTATAATATTTATAACGAAAGCCGTATGAATTGGGAGAAAATGACTAGAAAAGGAAGGACTTTCATGCTAGAAAAGATTCTGGTCTTTGACACCGAGACAACAGGTTTTCGCAGTGACGATGAGGTCTTGACGCTCGCCGTTGTTGATGGCAGCGGGGCGACGTTGGTAGACGGGATGTATGCCCCCCTGCGAAAGAGCACGTGGCCGGATGCGGAAAAGATCAATCGGATCTCGCCGGCGATGGTAGCGAATTGTCCGCCGATTTCTGCGCAGCAGACAGAGCTTGAGCGGCTCTTCAATGCGCACGACACCTTGCTTGTCGGATACAACATCGAGTTTGACATTCGCCTTTTGGCGCAGTCCGGGATCCGCATTACAAATCCGAATCGTCACGATGTTATGCTTGCTTTTTCGGAGCTTCGCAAGATTCCCGATGCACGGCGCGGCGGCTACCGCTGGTGGAAGCTGACGGAGTGCGCGGACTATTACCGCTATGATTGGGGAACGACCGAAGCGCATGGAGCGCTTGCGGATACACGCGCAACACTCTATTGTTACCAAAAGATGAAAGAGCCGGTGTACGAGGAGCAGAGCTTGTTTTAGCATAACATTGAGAATAGAGAGGAGGGGACGCTATTATGGCAAAGAAACCATATGGAAGCACCACCCCAAGCCCTGCGGAATCCATACGGGAACGCAAGAAAAGGGAGATGGAGCGGGGAGTGGAACGCGTGAGGAAAAAGCGCGCCTCCTATCAGCGTAAGATTATCGGTACGGCGCTTATTTTCTTCATCATTCTGATCATACTGTGTGCGCTCCTGCCAAACAATGATCCGGCAGCTTATGGCGATAAGTGGAACAAGGATGTGACCTCGCGTCAGACGCAGATTTTTCAGAGTTTGCAGGATAATTTTAAGTAGGTACTTGCCATTTTCAAAAAACCGCGTATTCTATAGTGGAACGCGGTTTTTTTGATGAAGGAGTTGTTTGCATGAAATTCCAGGAGGTCATCCTCGCATTGCAGGAGTTCTGGTCAGGGCAGGGCTGCATCCTCGCTCAGCCGTATGACGTTGAGAAGGGGGCAGGTACGATGAGCCCGTGGACGTTCCTGCGCGTCTTAGGTCCTGAGCCGTGGAACGTCGCCTATGTCGAACCGTCCCGCCGCCCTACCGACGGGCGCTATGGGGACAATCCGAACCGTCTCTATCAGCATCATCAGTTCCAAGTCATTATGAAGCCCTCACCGGACAACATTCAGGAGCTCTACCTTGAGAGCCTTGCACGTCTCGGCATCCGTGCCGACGAGCATGATATCCGCTTTGTCGAGGACAACTGGGAGTCACCGACGCTCGGTGCGTGGGGATTGGGGTGGGAGGTCTGGCTCGACGGTATGGAGATTACGCAGTTCACGTATTTCCAGCAGGTTGGCAGTCACGATGTAAAG
>CALALM010000241.1 GCA_937925565.1 uncultured Centipeda sp. | reverse complement strand
CCCCATATCGTGTCCACCAAAAAGACCAAACATTGTAAATGGAGTCTCCTTCCATCATACTAAGATGTATACGTTCAATAATTCCATGCGTCGTCCATAAGACGAGCAGAACCAGTATAGCATATGCAACCTTATTTTTCCATGAGATTTTATGGGGAAAATTGACCGAAAACGATGTACGTATGCACAAAACATCGCCCCATTTAGGACAATTTAACCATCTTCTTGACGGGCACCGACCTTTCCTCTATAATGGAAATAAAATATGCGCTGTGTAAGGAGACGGATGTGAATGGATATTCAATCAAGGCTGCTGACCGTGGATTTTTATAATTGCAAAGTCGAAAAATGCAGTGATGAAGAGGCGCTCCGCAGCAAAGTCTCCCAAGCCCTCAAAGACCTCGGTCTCAATCCCCTGCAGATCATCAGTTACGTACAAACGAGTCGTCAAATCTCCCTGATGGCGCTCCTGCCGGACGGACATCTGGCACTCCATGTGCATCCCGAGCTCCGCCACGTCTCACTTGACATCTACCTCTGCAGTGAGAATACCGCACTCGACCCGATCGCGCAGATAATGCGCAGGGTATTTGAGCCCGAAAAAACCAAGACCACACATCTGCGGCGCGGTGACTTTCGCGCCCCCGCAGAGATCCGCCCCAAGACCACAACGCGCGTTGCTCCCATCCGAAAGATTAAGAGTACGGGAGCCAAGGTCATCCGGATTCTCGCACGGCGAAACCGGAGATAAGAGAGGAAACAGCAAAGAGAGGCTACTGTACGAATATATTATATTCCGTACGGCAGCCTCTCTTTCCTATGCGGTGCGTTCAAATTTAATGTTCTTCCGCATTCGCCCGCTGACACGCTGGACAATAACCGAAGAAATACATCTGCTGCGAAACGATACGATACCCCGTCACTGATGCGACATTTTTATCAAGAGAAGGAAGGGAGGCAATGGGGACATCTGCAACTTTGTCACAGGCAATGCAACGCACATGGGGATGCGCGGAAATATCCGCGTCATAGCGAAACGCCTCTTCGCCCACATTCAGTTCCCGCACAATACCGATCTCACAGAATGCGTCGAGTGACTTATAGACCGTCGCAAGACTCATCGTCGGATAGTTTGGACGCAGCTCCTTGTAGAGCGCCTCCGCCGTTGGGTGCTCGTCGGTCGCAGCAAGCGCGGCGTAGACAGCAAGACGTTGCGGCGTCACCTTCTTCTTGTTCTGGCGGAGAATGTCCGTCACCTCGCTGAGAGTCAGCATCGTCTGTTCTCGCATAATTGTTCCTACTTTTCTTTTTTATCAAAACTAAAATCATTATTATTTATGTATTATAATACTCTATCCGAAAACTCCTGTCAATAGTCCCCCATTCTCAACGTACAGAAAAGTTCCTTTTTTACGCTTGTTGAAAATCATGTTATAATACAAACCAATAAACAGCAGAAAGAAGGGATTGATTCCATGCATATTTCCGATATTCCCTCCACGATTGCAGGCGAGCTCTCCATTCGTCCACAGCAGGTCGAAGCCGTTATCAGCCTCCTTGACGGCGGCAACACGATTCCGTTCATCGCACGTTACCGCAAGGAGGCGACCGGCTCTCTCGAGGACGAAATGCTGCGTCAGGTGGAAGCACGTCTCACCTATCTGCGCGGCCTTGTCAAACGGCAGGAGGAAATTCTCACACGCATTGAGGAACAGGGCAAACTGACGGATGATCTGCGTGCGGCAATCGAGGCTGCGGAAAAGCTTCAAACGCTTGAGGACCTGTATCGCCCCTACAAACAAAAAAAGCGCACACGCGCCTCCGTTGCACGCGAACGCGGACTGGAGGGGCTTGCCAATATGATGCTGCTGCAAAAAGAAACAGAAGGCACCCCTGAGGAGCATGCCGTTCCAAACGTGGACGCAAAAAAGGATGTTTCGACCGTCGCTGACGCACTTGCAGGTGCACGCAACATTCTTGCCGAAACCATCATGGACGAGGCAGAACTGCGCCGCCGCATGCGCGATAAATTTTGGAAAAGCGCTGTACTCGAAACGACATTGGATGCCGCAGCGGAGGATGCACCGGTCTTTCAGATGTATGACGGCTACAGTGAGCCCGTCCGCACGCTGCCCTCTCACCGCATTCTCGCCATCAACCGCGGGGAAAAGAAGGGCTGCCTCAGCGTTCGCATCGCCGTCGATCACGAAGATAATATTGAATGGATCTACAAGAGGATCTATCAGCGCCCCTCCATCTTCGAGGGTGAACTGCACGCCGCGATCGAGGACGGTTATAAGCGTCTTCTCGTACCCGCACTCGAGCGTGAACTCCGCACACAGCTGACCGAAGCCGCCGAGGAAAAGGCGATCTCAGTGTTCGGGCATAATCTGCGCCAACTTCTTCTGCAGCCGCCGCTTGCGGGCCATACGGTGCTGGGGCTGGATCCCGGCTATCGCACGGGCTGCAAGGTGGCTCTTGTCGACGCAACGGGCAACGTCCGCGCGAGTGATGTGATTCAGCTCACGAGGAGTGACGGCGAGCGCAAGGCTGCAACGCAGAGTCTGCTGCGACTCATCAAGGCGCACGGCATCACCCTCATCTCCATCGGCAACGGAACGGCA
>CALALM010000240.1 GCA_937925565.1 uncultured Centipeda sp. | reverse complement strand
AAAAAGTCTACGTTATTGAGGTCAATCCACGCGTCAGTCGTTCCTCGGCGCTCGCCTCCAAGGCGACAGGCTACCCGATTGCAAAGGTGTCCTCGAAGATTGCAATCGGGTACACACTCGACGAGATTGTCAACTCTGTCACGAAGAAGACAAAGGCGTGTTTTGAGCCGACGATTGACTACTGTGTTGTGAAGTTCCCACGCTGGCCATTTGATAAATTCATTTACGCAGACCATACGCTTGGCACACAGATGAAGGCGACGGGCGAGGTCATGTCCATTGACCGCAGCTTTGAGGGCGCCATCCTCAAGGCGGTGCGCTCGCTCGAGATCGGTGTGAACCGCCTCTACATCGATCGCTTTGCCGAGTGGGACGACAATCGTGTGGAGAAGCAGCTGTCCCTCGTCAACGATGAGCGCATCTTCGTCATTGCCGAAGCACTTCGGCGCGGTAAGCTGACGGTCGATGCAATTTCGGATATCACGAAGGTCGATAAGTGGTTTATCCATAAGCTCAAGCACATCACGGATGTGGAGAATCAGCTTATGGCTTCACCGCTCACGCCGAAACTGCTTGCGGCGGCAAAGTGGGTTGGACTTGCGGATGTATCCATCGCCGAGCTTACGAAGAAGACGCGCGATGAGATTCGTACGATGCGCCGCACGCACAACATCCTGCCGTGCTACAAGATGGTCGATACCTGTGCCGCAGAATTTGAGGCGATGACGCCATACTATTACTCCACGTTCCGCGGAACCGAGGACGAGGTTGCTGTTTCCGATCGGAAAAAGGTGATTGTGCTCGGCTCCGGACCGATCCGCATCGGGCAGGGCGTCGAGTTCGACTACTGCTCCGTGCACTCGGTCTGGGCACTGCGTGAGATGGGGATCGAAGCCATTATCATTAACAACAATCCGGAGACGGTGAGCACGGACTTCGACATCTCTGACCGCCTCTATTTTGAACCACTGACTGTCGAAGACGTGCTGAACATTGTGGACAAGGAAAAGCCGGACGGCGTCATTGTCCAGTTCGGCGGTCAGACAGCGATCAATCTCGCGGCAGAACTCGAGCGCGCTGGACTCCGTGTCTACGGTACCTCCGTCAATGATATCGACCGTTCCGAGGATCGTGAGCGATTCGATGAAGTACTCACGCAGACGGGCATTTCGCGTCCCGAGGGGATCAGCGTGACGAATCTCGAGGATGCCGTAGCAGGTGCCGCACGCATCGGCTATCCGGTCATGGTGCGCCCATCCTACGTGCTTGGCGGTCGCGCGATGGAGATTGTCTACAATGAGGATGAACTGCACGACTACATGAGCCGTGCGGTCAAGGTAACGCCTGATCATCCCGTGCTTGTCGACCGCTATATGCAGGGGACGGAGGTTGAGGTCGACGCCATCTCCGACGGCGTGGATGTCGTTATCCCCGGCATCATGGAGCACATTGAGCGTGCCGGCATTCACTCGGGCGACAGCATTGCGGTTTATCCTCCGCAGACGTTGCCCGCACGTGTGATCTATACGATCATCGACTATACAAAGCGCCTCGCCGTTGCGCTCCACGTCAAGGGGCTGCTCAACATTCAGTTTGTCGTGGCACACGACGAGGTCTTCATCATCGAGGTCAACCCGCGCTCGAGCCGCACCGTTCCGTTCCTTTCCAAGATCACGAACGTCAACATGGTCGGCATTGCAACGCAGGTCGCGATGGGGAGGGCGCTGAGGGACCTCGGCTTCCACTCGGGGCTCATTCCGCCGCGTCCCTACGTTGCGGTCAAGGCCCCCGTGTTCTCGTTTGCAAAGATGACGGATGTCGACATCTCCCTCGGCCCCGAGATGAAGTCGACGGGCGAGGTCATGGGCCTGGACTATCACTATGCGCGTGCGCTTTACAAGGCGATTGTCGGCTCGGGGCTGAATATCCCGACGAAGGGCTGCCTTCTCTTCACGGTCGCGAACAAGGATAAGGAGGAGCTCAAGCAGCTTGCCAAGGCGTTTTCTGAGTTCAACTTTGATATCGTTGCGACGGAGGGGACGGCGAAGGCGATTGCCTCTCTCGGCATCGACGTGGAGGTTGTCGGCAAGGTGCATGAACGCAGCTCGGACATAATTGAAATGATTAAGAGTGGGCGCATCAACATGGTCATCAACACGCTGACGCAGGGCAAGCACTCTGCACGCGACGGCTTCAAGATCCGCCGCGCTACCGTGGAACACGGCATTGCCTGCCTCACCTCACTCGATACGGCATGGGAGGTGCTGCGCGTGCTTGAGTTTATGCGCAATCGCCGTCTGGTCTATACACTTGCGATTCAGGATTATGTCGGTGGAGGGGATGACCTTGCCTAAGGTAATCGAGGAGGCACAGATTCTCTCGCATGAAGCTCCGATCGCGGGCGTCGATATACTGACGCTTGCGTCCCCTCTGATCGCGCAGTCTGCTCTGCCGGGGCAGTTCGTGCAGATCTCCGTGCCGGCAGACGCGGGCTATCTGCGCCGTCCGCTCGGTATTGCAGAGGTTTCGCGCGAAGCCGGTTGGATACGCCTGATCTATCGAGAGGTCGGGCGCGGCACGGAGGGACTCGCTGCGATGTGGAGGGGGACATCTGTTTCTGTTCTCGGTCCCCTCGGGCGCGGCTTCGATACATCGTTGAAGCATCCTCTTCTTGTCGGCGGCGGCATGGGGCTCACACCGCTGCTCTTCTTTGCAGCAGAGCATTCGAATGTTTCCGTCCTGATGGGCGGACGCACGCGCGAGGAGGTCTTCTGGGAGGAGATCTACCGTCCGCATGTGCGTGAATGCTTTGTGACGACGGATGACGGTTCCTATGGTGAGCAGGGGTTTGTGACGACACTTTTGCCAAAACTTCTCACGGAGGGCGGCTATGACGGCGTTGCGGTCTGCGGTCCTCCCGTTATGATGGAGCGCGTCGCCGGGATTGCAAGCGAATACGGGATTCCCTGTGAGGTTTCGCTTGAAAAGCGCATGGCATGTGGGCTTGGCGCGTGCCTGTCCTGCGCTGTGGACACGAAAAGCGGGCGGCGTAAGGTCTGCAAGGACGGCCCTGTCTTCTCGGCGGGGGAGGTGTACTATGCCTCCTAGTACAGCAAAATATCCATATGATGACCTCCTGCGCACGAGTATCGCCGGCATTGAGATGCGAACCCCCGTCCTCACAGCATCGGGGACGTTCGGCTTCGGCGAGGAGTTTGCGGATTTTGTCGACCTCGCGCGTCTCGGCGGCGTCATGGTGAAGGGAACGACACTCGCTCCACGGCGTGGGAACGAGGGCGTACGCATCGCAGAGACACCACAGGGGATGCTCAACTGCATTGGGCTCGAAAATCCCGGCGTGGAGCACTTCCTGACGGAAATCCTGCCACGCATCCAACCGTACGGCATGAATGTCATCGTCAATATATCGGGAAGCTCCGTCGATGACTATGCGGAAATTGCACGGCGGCTCAATGTCGACGGCGTTGTCGCGCTTGAGATCAACATCTCCTGTCCGAATGTCAGGGAGGGTGGCATCGTCTTTGGCACAGACCCACGTGCGGCGGCAGACGTCGTGCGTGCGGTGGTGTCGGCGTCCGAAAAGCCCGTCATTGCAAAGCTCTCGCCGAATGTCACGAGCATTACGGAAATGGCACTTGCTGTCGAGGCGGCAGGTGCGGATGTGATTTCCCTCATCAATACGCTCATCGGTATGCAGATTGACATCCATCGTTGTCGTCCCGTCCTCGGGAACCGCACGGGCGGACTCTCGGGACCCGCGATCAAACCGGTTGCCGTGCGTATGGTCTGGGATGTGGCGCATGTTGTTCGGATTCCCGTAATCGGTATGGGGGGGATTGCCTCGTGGGAGGATGCTGTGGAGTTCTTCCTTGCGGGAGCCTCTGCCATTGCTGTCGGGACGGCGAACTTTATTGATCCCGCAGTCACAATGAAGATCTGTGACGGGCTCGGGCGCTATTTATATGAAAATAAAATTTTCAATATAGGGGAGATTGTTGGAAAGGCATGGGAATCGACTTAAAATTTATGAAATATTTTTCCGTAAAATAGATATTACGTTCGTAAAGATTATGCTCATCCCACATTGCACAAGGGTTTGGGGGACTTTTGACACCTATATGCCGTATGTGGTATAATCTCCCCGTTGGTATGAGAAGCCGAGACAATCGCGTCCATCTGTATGGACGAGGAAAGTCCGAGCTCCACAGGGCAGTGTGCCGGATAACGTCCGGCGAGGGTGACCTTAGGGACAGTGCCATAGAAATTTAAACCGCCGATCTCTGATCGGTAAGGGTGGAAAGGTGCGGTAAGAGCGCACCAGCAGCCGGGTGACCGGTTGGCTTGGGTAAACCCCACATGGAGCAAGACCAAATAGGGAAGGGCTAAGGTGGCCCGCCGACCTTCCGGGTAGTGTCGCTCGAGGCGTCCGGCAACGGGCGTCCAAGATAAATGATTGTCACCGTCTTTTGGGCGGAACAGAACTCGGCTTATTGGTTTCTCACAGCCAATTAAAAATGTATTTATTGGGTTCGGAGCTTCTCCGGGCATCGGTGGAAGGAAGTGTTTGCTTGCGAAAGAAAATCAAGATTCTTGCATTATCCGCAATGCTTCTCTGCTCCGCAACTGTTGCGAGCGCAGAGTCATTCCAGCTTGGCGACCAGGGTACGGATGTCGCTGAGATCCAGGGACAATTGTCCAGCTTTGGTTACGATGTTGTTGCCGACGGTGATTTTGGTCC
>CALALM010000239.1 GCA_937925565.1 uncultured Centipeda sp. | reverse complement strand
CACGGCGGATCGGTGTCTCGCTGACACCGACGACGATCATGGTGCCGCGCAAATCGGTGACGGCGATCATGGGGATTGCACGCACACCGCAGCCACATCGGCCGCCTGACTGCGAGCACTGCCTGATGTTCCGCACCTGTCCGTTCCGCAAGGCGGGGCGCAGGTGCAGGGAAGGGGCAAAGACCTGAGAAGGCACTGACAGGAGTGGAATATAGGAGATATGAAATGAGCGACATTATTATATTAGACGGAGGCATGGGCACGGAGCTGCAGGCGCGTGGACTTGCACCGGGCGAGCGCCCCGAACTCTTCGGGATGGAGCATCCCGAGGTGATTGAGGAGGTTCACCGAAACTACATCACGGCGGGCAGCCGTGTGATCTACAGCAATACGTTCGGTGCGAATGGGCACAAGCTTACAGGGACGGGCAAGACCGTGGCGGAGGTGATCGCCGCGAACGTCGCGACTGCGCGGCGTGCAGCAGAGAACTCAGGGGTTGCGGGCGTGCGCGTCGCGCTCGATATCGGTCCCATCGGGGAGCTCGTCGAGCCGCTTGGGACGCTCTCGTTCGAGGATTCCTATGAGCTCTTTCGCGAGATGGTTGCCGCGGGTGAGAAGGCGGGTGCCGATCTCGTGATCTTTGAGACCTTGACCGATCTCTATGAGGTCAAGGCGGCGGTGCTCGCAGCAAAGGAGCATACGAAGCTGCCGATCTGGGTGACGATGACATTCGAGCAGAATGGGCGCACCTTCCTCGGCGCAGCCGTTCCGTCCGTTGCAGTTACGCTTGATGCACTCGGCGTCAGTGCACTCGGCGTCAACTGTTCGCTTGGCCCTGTGGAGCTTGTCCCGATTGTAGATGAACTCATGGAGTGGACGGATCTGCCGATTATTGTCAAGCCGAATGCAGGGCTCCCCGACCCCCGCACGGGCGCGTATGAGATGACGGCGGAGGATTTCGGACGCGAGATGACGGAGTTCGCACGACGCGGTGCCGTCATTATGGGCGGCTGCTGCGGGACGACCCCTGACTTTATCCGCGCGCTGTCGGCAGCGGTGGCAGAGGGGGCGGCAGAGCGTCCTGCGCGAAAAAAACGCAAGGGCCTTGCCTCACCGGGACGCGTCGCGGAGTATGGCAAGCTCAATGTCATTGGCGAACGCATCAATCCGACGGGAAAAAAGCGCCTCCAACAAGCACTTCTCGACGAGGACTACGGCTACATCAAGAAACTTGCGATCTCCCAGCAGGAGGCGGGTGCGCAGGTGCTCGACATCAACGTCGGTGCGCAGGGCGTGGACGAGGAGAAGATTATCCCGTACGTTGTCAAGGCGGTGCAGAGTGTTGTCGATCTGCCGCTGCAGATTGACTCGGCAAACCCGAAGGTGATCGAGGCAGCTCTGCGCGTGACGAACGGACGCGTCATCATCAACTCGGTGAGTGGCGAGCGTGAGCGCATGGATGCCATCTTTCCACTTGCGAAACATTACGGCGCGGCTGTGCTCGGCCTCGCGATGGACGAGAAGGGGCTGCCGGAGACTGCGGTGCAGCGTGTCGCAATTGCCGAGCGCATCGTTGCAGAGGCAGAGAAATATGGAATTGATCGCGAGGATATCATCATCGACTGCCTGACACTCACGGTCTCGGCACAGCAGGAGCAGGCGATGGAGACGCTGCGTGCCGTGCGCGAGGTGCATGAGCGTCTCGGACTCCACTGTGCGCTCGGTGTCAGCAACATCTCGTTCGGTCTGCCCGCACGCGGGCATATGACGGAGAACTTCCTCATTCAGGCAATGCATGTCGGACTTGATTTCCCGATCATCAATCCGAATACGAAGGGCGTTATGGATGCTGTTGTATCCTTCCGCGCGGTGTCGGGGGAGGATGTGGACTGCGCCGCCTACATCGAGCGCTTTGCTCCCGAGCAGGCGGAGATGCGCCGGCGCAAGGAACTCGGCATTACGGGTGATGAGGCGGCGGGTGCAGTGCAGACTGCCGCAGCGGACAGTGCGGGCGAGACTGACCCGCTGATGGACGCGATCATCCGTGGACTCAGTGACGATGCAGAGCGCATCACGCGAAAACTTCTCACGGAGATGGCACCGATGGAGATCATCCAGGAGAAGGTCATCCCCGCACTCGACATTGTAGGCGACCGCTATGAAAAGGAGATCATCTTCCTGCCGCAGCTCATCAATGCGGCAAACGCGGCGACGGCAGGACTCGAACTCATCAAGGCACGGCTCGCCGAAGAGGGTCAGGGCGTATCGAAGGGAAAGATCATCCTCGCGACGGTGGAGGGCGATATCCACGACATCGGCAAGAACATCGTAAAGGTTGTCCTCGAGAACTACGGCTATCAGATCATCGACCTCGGGCGCGACGTGCCCGTCACGCGCGTTGTGGAGGTCGCGATTGAGAAAAAGGTTGGGCTGATCGGTCTCTCAGCACTGATGACCACAACGGTTACGGCGATGAAGCGTACGATCGACGCCCTACATGAGGCAGGGCATCCATGTGAGACCGTGGTTGGCGGTGCCGTGCTCACGGAGGACTATGCGAAGGAGATCGGGGCGGATCACTATGCGGGCGATGCGCGCAGCATTGTCGAGATCGCGCGCCGTGTTTTAGGATAAAACAGCAGGGAGGCTGAACAGAAATGGCGCAGGAGCGCATGGATATACGGGAACACATACGAAAAGAGCCGCTCGTCTTTGACGGCGGCATGGGCACATACTACGCGCAGAAAACGCATACGCGCGGCAAGGGCGTGGAACTTGCGAACATTGAGACGCCTCTTGTCATCGAGGAAATTCATACGGAATATCTGCGTGCGGGAGCGCAGGCAATTAAGACGAATACCTTTGCCGCAAACCGCATCGTCTATCAAGGGGATACGGAACTTGTCGCGCGCATTCTTCGCGCGGGATGGGAGCTTGCCGTGCGTGCGGCGAAGCCGTTCGGTTCCTATGTCTTTGCCGATATCGGTCCCGTGACAGGACTGCCGCCTGCCGACATCCTCGAGGAATACCGGTTTCTTACCGACACCTTCCTCGCGGTTGGGGCACGTCACTTTCTCTTTGAAACAAACTCATCCACCGAGGGGCTGGTTGAGACGGCGGCGCACATCAAACAGGTCGCACCCGATGCGTTTGTTCTGACCTCGTTCTCCGCTTTCCCCGGAGGCTATACGCGTGACGGTTTCTTTGTTGAGGAACTGGTACGCGAGGTCACGGAGAGCGGCTACATTGATGCAGTCGGCTTCAACTGCGTCAGTGGTGTCCGTCCGATGAAGGAACTTGTGCATCTCCTTGGTACGTGTGCCTTGCCGGTCTCCCTCATGCCGAACGCGGGTCATCCCATTGTCATCGACGGGCGTACCTTCTATGAGAGCGCACCGGACTACTTCGGTACAAGTCTCGCTGCCCTCGTGCACGACGTCAATGCCCGTGCACTCCTCGAAGCGCGTCAGGGACTGCTCGAAGCGCTCCCCCTCCGTGCCGGTCAGGGCGGTGGCGATTGTGACGGAGCCGCTCGCCCCGTCCTTGGGCGCGTATCTGGCGAGGACCTCGCAGGAGCTGAGGTCGGAGTTATGGTCGTGCGGCCTGCTGCAGGCGGTCAGGCCCGTACCGGTCAGCGCCAGGACGGCGGTGAGCGCAAGCGCGCGGAAGGCATGAGTGAGCAGTGAACGCGCCATCAGCTCCGGTCCCTCTTTCTAGTTCGCTCGACAACGGCATCGAGCAGGGCGGCGCAGCCATCGTGCCACACCGGCTCGGTGACGATGTCACTGCTGTCCTTGACCGACTGGGGCGCCGATCCCATGGCTGCGCCGATTCCTGCCCACCGGAGCATCTCGATGTCGTTGGCGCCATCCCCCACCGCAATGGTGTGCATGATGCGCCCGGTTTGCCCGGCGTGCCCGGTTTGCCCGGTTTGCTCAGCGTGCCCGGCATGCCCGACTTGCCCGGCATCCGCACCCAGCCGCGCGGCGAGGGCCTGCAGGGCGGACGCCTTGGTCACGCCAGCGGGGGCGACGTCCAGCCAGGCGGTCCACCCGATCGCGTACTCCACCGAGTGGAGCCCGCAGCCGGCCACCAGCTCCGAGAACTCATTGACATCCATCCCCGGCGCGCGCAGCACCACCCGGGTGACGGGCTGAGAGGCCATCTCCTCCAGGCTCACGACCCTCTGCGCCTCGATGAGCTCACCGTCGGGGAAGGGCCGCGAGACCTTGAAGCCTCCGCCGAGGACCTCCACGGCGACGATGCCGTCGGGTACCGCGCGCGACAGGGCCGCGATGGCGTCGGCGGGATCGAACGTGACCGAGTCGATGACCTCGTAGCCCCTGGGCGCGGTGGGATCCATGCGCAGGGTGATGGCGCCGTTGGCGCAGATCATCCACCCATCGGTCAGCCCGACACGGTGCGCCACGGGCAGGGCCGCCTGAATGCCGCGCCCCGTCGAGATGACGAGCCGGACGCCGCGGGCGCGCAGACGGGCCAGGGAGGCCATCATCCGCTCTGAGATGCGCCCCTCGATATCCAAGATGGTGCCGTCGACGTCGAGGGCGACCAGGAGCCGTTCGTCGGGAAGGAGTCCGACGGCCGGGGCGCTTGAGCCAGTCACTGACCCGGCCACCGTGCCGGCGGAGGTACTGCCGCTGCCGGCGGCGCCACCGGGCAGAGGATCCGGCGACACGATGCCGAGCGGCTTTCCGTCCCGCACCTCGGCGGGGATAGGGGCGAGCCGGTCCAGGTC
>CALALM010000238.1 GCA_937925565.1 uncultured Centipeda sp. | reverse complement strand
AGCGGGCAAAAAAGATGCGCCAAGATGATGGCGCTGAATTTATCAGTGCTTCCTTTACAACGCACCCTTGTAGTGCTGTCGTTCTGACGGTGGGATCTCAAGCAGATCCATTGCCTGCTCCGCAGATATCTTCAGCTTCGTGATCAACCGATGAATGTTTTCAAGCTGTGCCTCGATACGCCCTTCTTCACGTCCTTCTTCACGCCCTTCTTCATGTCCTGCCTTTGCAGCGTAAAAACGCTCCTCTGCAATCTTATCTGCCAAAAACATATACCCCACCTTCCCTCTCTCTTCTATTTTGATTCGATGGATTTCCTCATCAATTTCCTGCACGAGGCTATCCTCGCTGACCACACCATTGACATAATTCAGAAACGCGCGAACCGAGTCATCCACATCATCGCGTGTCCCTTTCGTATTCAGAAAAATACGCGTTGCGCCATCGTCCAGCTCCAGGATTCGATCCTCTATGCACAAATTCCGAAAGGTATAGATGTGTCGTCCTGCGCCAAACGGGTCAAACGGGCAGATGAAAATGATAAAGGTTCGCGGCTCATGATGAGCTTGAACATATAGTCATCACGGATCGTCAGTTCTTCCCACGGCTTGATTCGATAGATCCCCATACGCTCACCTCTTTGCCTCTATTTTACGAATTTTTGTGGAAAAGTGCAAGGGAATCGCTGATAAAATGAAGTCCTGCAGATTGGCGTAGATTTTTCGTCGGTCACAGCGAAAACACAATCCCCTCCACGATCAGTACCATGATGGAGGCGCCCGCCGCGCAGCGAAAGAGGCTCGCCCCGTGCCATGCGAGGTAGAGGGCAAAGACGAACGCCGCAGCCCCCGCGAGTGGGGTGCGTGTCGCCAGTACGATGGCAGGAAAGGTCATGACGGCAAGCGTCACGTAGGGCACATAGAAGAGGAAGGAGCGCACGAATACGTTCCTGATCTCACGTCGCAGGACGAGGACGGGCGTGAGGCGGATGGCGATGGTCACCGCACTCATGACGGCGATGTAGAGCCATGTATCATTCATGTGCATCCTCCTTTTCCTGCGCAATGGGAAAGAGCGCCGCGCCGACACCTGCGATCAGGAGGGTGAGGAGGATCGTGCGTGTGCCGCCCGAGAGCTGCCCCGTCACGGGCGCATATGTCGCCGCGAGTGAGAGGACGAAGCTGAGGAGCACCATGCCCGCGATGGGGCGGCTCTTTTTCGCGGGCGGCAGGATGACCCAGACGAACATGCCGTAGAGTGCGACCGAGAGTGCCGAGACGGCTGTGGCGGGAAGGACGCCGCCCGCGAGAATGCCCGCCGACGTACCTGCCGACCACGCGGGTACGGAGATCGCCAGCGCGCCGTAGTTGTAGTACGGATGCACCATGCCGCCGCGCGCGACCGTGATGCCGAAGATCTCGTCCGTCACGCCAAAGCTCACGGCGAGGCGGTGCAGGAGGGGTGTCTCGGGGGAAAAGCGCTGCGTCAGTGCCGCAGACATGAGGAAGTAGCGCGCATTCGCGACGAGCGTCAGCACGGCGATCTCAAGATAGGGGGCGTTTGCCGCAATCACCGTAAACCCCGCGTATTCGCCCGCCGAGGCGATGTTGACCGCGCTCGTCACAAATCCCTGCCACGCCGAGAGACCCGCCGTCTTGGCGAGAATCCCGAGCGTGAACGCCACGACAAAGTAGCCGAGCGCAATCGGAACGCCGTCATGCACGCCCTCCATAAACACCGCACGCCGCGATGTACCGATCCGTTCCTCCGTCATACGAACCACCTCACAAGTTGATGATGCTATTGTAAGATAAATCAGTTATTTTGTAAATCAAATATGTGCAGTATACTTTGCGGCAGCTCACAGAAAAACTCCCATGCGGGACAGCATGGGAGCATGGTCTATGAACGGATCAGTTCGGCGAAGCGGAGATCTCGATAGAGCTGCTCGCACCATCGAAGACCGAACGCTCCGTAATCATGCGCTGTGTGGCAGAACAATAGCCGCGGTCGACAAAGGCATTTCCCTCCTGCACGCTCTCCATGGCAATGATTGCACCCGCTTCGTCCTCGGTCATGCCGCACGCGATATAGGTCGCAACGGTCAGACTTGACACATCGCCGAGCGCATTCTCGCTGTCCTCATCGAATGTAATATTCATATAGGACAGATTCTCTTCATCCGTGTGGAGTGATACAATGACATTGTTTGCCGTGTGCGTTGTATAGACGTCGTGTCCTGCGAGCTGAGATGCATCCGTATCATGTACGGGGGTGCTCAAAAACGACGGATTCTCCAAAAGTTTATTGACAAAGTTCACATATTCGGCAGGGCTCACACTGTCGATGAGGGGGGTGGCAAAGGCATGCGCCGACCGTCCGCCACAAAAAGCAAGGAGCATGGCACAGATGAGGGGGAGCAGGAGAATTTTTTTCATGTTGAACACACCTTTCTTTCTTCTTTCAAAAAATTTCTATCATTAAGTGTATATTCGACGCAATAGAACATTCTCCTGTTTTGCGTATATATCCGGAAGCGAAAAACGGTCATGCAGGAGCGTTCCCGCATGACCGTTTTCCTATGTTCGGAGTCTTAGCCCAGTTCGTAGCCCGCATCATCGAGGACGGCGGCGAGCTCATTGTTTGGAATCTCGCGCGCGGCGCTGAACTTCGCCGTGCCCGCTTCGAGGTCGACGACGACATCCGTGACGCCGTCCATGCCGGAGAGTGCTTTTGTGACGTGCTTGACGCAGTGCGGGCAGGTCATGCCCTTGACGTGAATGGTCTTTTCCATGGTGATATCTTCCTTTCCCTGTGCGGCGCGGTCCGCCGCCTGTTTATCCGCGGCAGGTGCCGCTGTATCATCCATCGCTGCTGCGATGGGAGTGATCGTTACTTCGTGCTGCGTGCGCTCCGTCTCTGCCGCCGGTTCGTGCGCGATGGCAAAGAAGCGCAGACGCAGGGCGTTCAGCACGACGCAGACGCTCGACAGGCTCATCGCCGCTGCCCCGATCATCGGCGAGAGCTTGATGCCAAGTGCCGGATAGAGCGCGCCTGCCGCGAGCGGAATGCCGATGACGTTGTAGAAGAACGCCCAGAAGAGGTTCTCTTTGATGTTGGTCATGACGCTGCGCGACAGGCGAATGGCACTCACGGCGTCGAGGAGGTCGCTGCGCACGAGCACGGCATCCGCGCTGTCGATCGCGACATCCGTGCCCGCGCCAATAGCGATGCCGAGATCCGCCTGTACGAGCGCGGGCGCATCGTTTACGCCGTCGCCGATCATCGCGACGCGATGCCCCTCGCCCTGCAGACGCTCCACATGGGCGCGCTTGTCGGCGGGGAGAACGCCCGCGATGACCTCCGTGATGCCGAGCCGCGCGGCAATCGTCCGTGCCGTGCGTTCGTCGTCGCCCGTGAGCATGACGGGAGTCAGCCCCATGCGCTTCATCTGCGCAACGGCCGCCGCGCTCGTTGGTTTCTCTGCGTCGCGTACGCCGAGGAGCCCGACGATGCGCCCCGCGCGTACGATGGCGAGCGCTGTCTCACCGCGCTCTGCCATCGCGGCAAGTGCCGCCGCCACAGCATCGGGGAGGGGGATGCCCAGCTCCGCAAGCAGAGCTGCGTTGCCCGCCGCCGCATCCACACCCGCCACACGTGCGCGCACGCCCTTGCCGAAGACCGCCGCAAAATCCGCGGTGGTGGGAGGGTTCAGCCCCCGTTCCGCAGCATAGTCCGTGATCGCGGCGGCAATCGGGTGCTCGCTGCCCTGTTCAAGTGCCGCCGCAAGTGCGACGAGCGCGTCGGCAGGCATCCCGATGGGGCGGATGCTCACGAGCTGCGGGCGTCCCTCGGTGAGCGTGCCCGTCTTGTCCATCAGGACGGTATCAATGTTTCCGGCGGTTTCCAGCGCCTCGCCCGACTTGATGAGAATGCCGTGCGCCGCACCGCGCCCCGTGCCGACCATGATCGCGACAGGCGTGGCGAGGCCCAGTGCGCAGGGGCAGGAGATGACGAGAATGGAGATCGTGATGGAAAACGCGAATTCCACGCTCGCGCCCATCAGCAGCCAAACGCCGCCTGCCGTGAGCGCGAGCGCGATCACCACGGGGACAAAGACCGCCGACACGCGGTCGGCAAGGCGCGCGATGGGCGCTTTCGATCCGCTCGCATCATCCACAAGACGGATGAGCTGACGGATCGTCGTGTCCTCACCGATGCGCGTCGCCGTGAAACGGATCGTGCCCTCGACGTTCAGTGTGCCCGAGGTCACGCGATCCCCCGTTGTTTTTGCAATCGGCATGGACTCGCCCGTCACGGCGGACTCATCGACGCTCGTTGCACCCTCCGTGACCGTGCCGTCCACGGGGATGCGTGCGCCCGGGCGCACGATGACGGTATCGCCGAGCGCGAGGTTTGCCACGGGGACGGTCGCCTCGACGCCGCTGCGCAGCACCGTTGCCTCGTCGGGCGCGAGCTGCATCAGTGCCTTGAGTGCGCCTGTCGTCTGTCCCTTTGCACGCGCCTCAAGATATTTGCCGACCGTGATGAGGGTCACGATCATGCCTGCCGACTCGAAATAGAGGTTCGTACTGTACTCCGCCGCGAGCGCGAGATCGCCGTGCCCCAGCCCCCAGCTCATGCGGAACATCGCGAACACGCCGAAGAGCGCGGATGCCATCGAGCCGATGCCCACGAGCGAGTCCATATTCGGCGCGCCGTGCAGGAGATTGCGGAACCCGTTGACATAGTACGCGC
>CALALM010000237.1 GCA_937925565.1 uncultured Centipeda sp. | reverse complement strand
CGCATCGGCGACTTCGGAATGCTTGTCGGCATCCTGCTCGTACAGATGACGTTCGGCACAATGGACTTCATCGAGCTGCGCATGCTCGTGCCTCCGTACGTTGTTCTTGCGGGGACGGGCTTCCTGACCGTGATTGGACTCCTCCTCTTTATGGGCGCAATCGGAAAGTCGGGACAGTTCCCGCTGCACGTCTGGCTGCTCGATGCGATGGAAGGACCGACGCCCACATCGGCGCTCATCCACGCGGCGACGATGGTCGCGGCGGGCGTCTACCTCGTCGCGCGCGCGTTCTTTATCTTTAGCGAGTCGCCGTTTGTGATGGACTTTATCGCAGGACTCGGCGCGTTTACCGCGCTCTTTGCCGCGATTATCGCCGTGACACAGCGGAAGTTCAAGTCCGTCCTCGCGTACTCGACCATCAGTCAGCTCGGCTATATGATGCTCGCGGTCGGCGTCGGCGCATTCTCTGCGTCCATGTTCCACCTCATGACGCATGCCTTCTTCAAGGCGATGCTCTTTCTCTGTGCGGGTGCGGTCATGCATGCGCTGCACGATGAAACGGACATCACGAAGATGGGCGGCCTGTGGAAGAAGATGCCGCTCACGTTCGCGGCGATGGTGGTCGGCGTGCTTGCCATCTCGGGCATTCCGCCGTTTTCGGGCTTCTTCTCTAAGGACGAAATTCTCGCGGCGGTGATGCACGCGAGCACGCCGCTCTATGTGATTGCGACGTTTACCTCCTTCCTCACGGCGTTCTACATGGCACGCCTCCTCATCGTGGCGTTTCTCGGCGAGAGCCGCAGCAAGCATGAGGCACATGAGGTCGACGCATTCATGCGCTGGCCGATGATCATGCTCATCCTGCTTACGCTTGTGAGCGGTCTTTGGGGCTACTTCAGCGATTTCGCCGTCTGGGTCAATGCGGGCGTGCCGCATCATGCGGCGATCGACTGGACGGTCGCAGGCACGAGTACGGCACTTGCACTCGTCGCGTTCGCCGCCGCCTATCAGATCTACGGGCGGCACAGCCTGCGGATGGCGATGCGTCAGCGGAGCTTCGGCTTCGTCTATCGCGTTGTCTATCACAAGTTTTACATCGACGAACTCTACGCCTATTTCCGTGAACGATTTGTCTACGGGACGGCGCTCATTCTCAAATGGGTCGATGAAAAGATCTTCGACGGTATCATGTACGGTCTCGGCGGTTATGCGCTCGCCACGAGCGACCTCCTCACGGAGTCCGCGAACGGGCAGGCGCAGCGCTACGTCGTCGTGTTCTATACAGGCGTGCTCATTCTCCTGTGCTATGCGCTCTACTGGGCGGTTCAGATCATTGCCTACTGGGGAGGTGGACTGCGATGATGACATTTCCGATTCTCTCGGTCATCCTCCTGACACCGCTCGCGGCGGCGCTCATCATCGCGCTCCTGCCGGGGCGGCTGCACGATACGATCCGCCAGCTCTCGGCGTTTGCGATGATGGTCGCAACATTGCTGACACTCTTTGTCTATGCGGACTATGATATGGCACGCGGCGGAATGCAGTACACGGAGTACATCCCGTGGATCACCGATCTCGGTGTTGCGTACTCGCTTGGCGTCGACGGCATCTCGCTGCCCATGCTGCTCCTCTCGAGCGTCGTGGGGCTTGCCGCCGTCTACAGTTCGTGGCACGTCGAAAAGCGTGTCAAGGAGTATTTTGTTCTGCTCCTCATCGTGATTGCGGGCGTCTCGGGGGCATTCCTCGTGCGCGACCTCTTCTTCTTCCTCGTGCTCTGCGAGATGGTCGTCATTCCGGCGTATCTCATGGTGCTCATCTGGGGCTCCTCGGAGCGCGTTTCGAAAGAGCACGCGGCAATGAAGATGACCATTTTCCTGCTCGTCGGCTCTGCGTTCATGCTGCTCGGCGTACTCCTGCTCTACGTGAGCGCGTACGAGTCGGGGATGCGGACGTTTGACTTTGAGGCACTTGCCGCCGCTGCGGTTGCGGGGCACATCTCGTGGGAGGTGCAGATCACGGCATTCCTCCTGCTGCTCATCGGCTTCGGCTCGCATCTCTCGATGTTCCCATTCCACATCTGGTCGCCCGACGGCTATGCGGGCGCGCCGACGGCGATCTCCATGATCAACGCGGGCGTTGTGAAAAAGATCGGGGGTTACGCGCTCATCCGCATCGGTTTCTTCATCCTGCCGTTCGGCGCAAAATTCTGGGCGCCCGTGATTGCCGTGCTCGCGATGATCAACGTCATCTATGCGTCCTACATCGCACTCGCACAGCGCGACATCAAGTACATGATCGCATATTCCTCCGTCTCCCACATGGGCTACGTCCTGCTCGGCTTCGCGGCGCTCAACGTCGTGAGTGTGAGCGGCGCGGTCGCCTACATGGTGGCGCACGGCATCATGCTTGCGCTCTTCTTCTCGCAGATTGGCTACGTCTACGAGAAGACCGAGCTGCGCAGCGTCGGCGATCTCTGGGGGCTTGCGCACCACATGCCGCATATCACGGTGGGCTTTATGCTCGCGGGACTGTGTTCGCTCGGATTGCCGGGGCTGATCGGCTTCATCCCCGAGTTCACGATCTTTGTCGGCATCATCGAGGTCTACCCCGTGATCGCTGTGATCGCCGTATCGGGCATCATCTTCACTGCGTTCTATGTCCTGCGTATGCTCGCGCGCGTCCTCTTCGGACCGCGTGTGGAACGCTTTGCAAAATTCCCCGACGAGCGCAAGATCGACATCGTGCCGCTCGTCGTGCTCGGCGTGTTCCTCGTCGGCTTCGGCGTCTTCCCGGGGCTCCTCATGGGCGTTGTGGATACGGGTGTTGCGCCCCTTGCGCCACTCTTTGAGCTGATTCAGGATGCACCGACAATCTTAGGAGGTGGGCACTGATGCTGCAGGCGATGAACTTTTCGGCAATCTCCGTGGAGATCGGCATTGTCCTCCTGATGGCGGTCGTGCTCGTCACCGATCTCATCCTCAAAAAGGATGCACCGCGCTGCCCCGTCGTCTGGCTGACGGTGGCGGGACTCCTCGGCGTGCTCGCGCTTGCCGTGGGCATGTATCCGCCCGATGGGGGCGCGGCGGCGTTCTACGCGGGGCTTTACATCGTTGACGGTTACTCGATTTTCTTCAAGATTCTATTCATCATCGGGATTCTCTCGACCGTCATCTTTGCGGCGGACTATGTGGAGCAGACGATGCGGCACAAGGGCGAGTTCTATCTGCTCCTGCTCTCAGGCCTCCTTGGCATGTGCGTTCTCGCCTCGGCGAACGACCTCATGACGGCATTTGTCGGACTCGAGCTGATGACGATTTCGTTCTATACGCTCGTCGCCATTCGCACGGATAACCCGCTCTCGGCGGAGGCGGGCATCAAGTACCTTGTGTTCGGCTCCGGCTCGACGGCGGTGCTGCTCTACGGCATGAGCCTCGTCTACGGCATGACAGGGACGATGGTGTTTCAGTCGATCGCGCAGGGACTCGGACTCGTGTTCTCCCTCGGGCTGATCGGCGTGGTCTTTATCCTCGCGGGCTTCTTCTTCAAGCTCTCGATCATCCCGTTCCATCTCTGGGCACCCGATGTGTACGAGGGCGCACCCGCACCCGTGACGGCACTGCTCGCCATGTGCTCGAAGGCGGCGGGCATTGCGATCCTCCTGCGCGTCCTCTTCGTCGCGTTCCCTGTGCTCTCGGCGTACTGGGCGCATTTGCTTGCGATCTTCGCGGCGGTCTCGATGGTCGGCGGCAACCTCATGGCGTTCCGCCAGACGAACATCAAGCGTATGCTTGCGTATTCGTCGATTGCACAGGCGGGCTACATGATGACGGCGATGGTCGCGACGAATGCGGCGGGCGTCAAGGCAGTCCTCTTCTATGCGATGGTCTACGTCTTTGCAAACGTCGGCGCATTTGTCACGGTGTCCTATCTTGAGATGAAGCGCGGCGGTGCGGACTTTACGAGCGTCAGAGGTCTTGCAAAGGACTCGCTGCTCCCTGCGGGCATCCTCATGGTCTCACTCCTCACGATGGCGGGCATTCCGCCGACGGCGGGATTCGTCGGGAAGATCTACATCTTCTCGGCAGCAATCGACGCGGGCTATCTCTGGCTCGCGGGTGTCGGCTTCGTCATGTCCATGATGTCTGTCTACTATTATTTGCTCGTCATCAGGGAGATGTTCCGCGATGTCGAGGAAGGGGAGAAGTGGACGGAGGAGCACCTGTGCCTGCCGCTCCCCGCAAGCGCAATGGGCGTGATCGCCGTCGCCTTTACCCTCATCATCGGCATATGGGCAGAGCCGCTCTCGATCTTCAGCAATGTTGCGGTCTATACATTTATGAGGTAACTAAGGAATCGCTGATAAAATGAAGTCCGTCAGATTGGCGTAGATTTTTTCGTCCG
>CALALM010000236.1 GCA_937925565.1 uncultured Centipeda sp. | reverse complement strand
ATCCGGCAGATGCCATTACCGTTCTTGCGGAGCGTGCAGATGCCAACCTTGTTCAGATCATTGGCAGAAACGGGCTGCTCTTTCGGCGGAATTTCGAGAAGCCGAGGATCGAGCTATGAGTGCAAGAGATCGTCTGCGCGAGGCGAAACGCATTGTGGTCAAGGTGGGAACCAGCACCCTCACGCATCCGTCGGGTGGGATGAATCTCCATCGGATCGATCATCTCGTCCGGGAACTGATTGATGAGGCGAATCAGGGCAAGGAAATCCTGCTGGTATCCTCTGGCGCGATTGCTGCCGGGGTGAACTCCATCGGACTCAAGGAACGTCCCACAAGCATCCCCGCACGGCAGGCTCTTGCTGCAATCGGACAGGGAGCACTTCTGCATATCTATGAGAAGTTCTTTCACGAGTATGGACGGACGATGGCACAGGTTCTCCTCACAAAGGAGAATGCAGCGCGCCATCACCAATATATGAATTCACGCAATACGCTGCTCGCACTCCTCGGTATGAACGTCATTCCCGTTATCAATGAAAATGATGCGGTAGCGGTCGATGAGATCAAGATCGGGGACAACGACAATCTATCCGCCGTAGTTGCGGCACTCGTTGATGCAGATGCACTGATTATCCTCTCAGATATTGATGGAGTCTATACGGCGAACCCGCGCACGGACACATCCGCAACTCTAATTTCTGAGATTCCGGAGATTACACCTGAGATCGAACAGCTTGCAGGTGGTGCAGGCTCCGCACAGGGGACAGGCGGCATGCAGACCAAAATCGAAGCAGCGAAGATTGCTCAGAACGCTGGTGTAACGATGGTGATTGCGCGTGGCAATGAGGATGGCACAATCCGTTCCATTTTGCGCGGTGAGGAAATCGGAACACTCTTTCCTGCACGTGAAGCGCACCTTCGCGCACGCAAGAGCTGGCTCGCATTCGGTAAGCGGCTGATGGGTGAAATCTCCGTAGATGATGGGTGCATTGCTGCCATGCGGCGCGGAGCAAGTCTTTTGGCAGTTGGTGTGACGGCGGTTTATGGAGATTTCTCTGCGGGAGAGACGGTGCGTGTCCTCAGCCCCTCCGGACAGGAGATTGCGCGTGGTATTGCAGCATATGACGCAACGGATGTCGCACGCCTGATGGGACATCAGACCGCTGACTATCAAGAAATCATTGCGGATGCGGCACATGAGGAAATCATCCATCGGGACAATATGGTACTGATGGTATAAGGAGGAGCGATGATGATCGAGCAGGAGATTCGCACGCAGGCAGAGGCGGCAAAGGCAGCCTCCTATCAACTCGCATCACTTCGATCAGACGTGCGTAACAGAGCACTTCATGCAATGGCAGATGCATTGATGCAGCATACCGAATCCATTCTTCATAAAAATGCGGCAGACGTTGCGGAAGCGAAAGCGGCAGGAACACGAGCCTCCTATCTGGATCGTCTGCGCCTTGATGCGAAACGTATGGAGGCGATGTCAGAAGCGCTTCGTCTGACGGCGGCTCTTCCGGATCCTCTGGGACGTGAAGATTATTCGGTACGTCGCCCGAACGGTCTTGAGATCAGGCGGCTACGCGTTCCTCTCGGCGTGATTGGGATGATCTACGAGGCACGGCCGAATGTGACAGCGGATGCGATCGGACTCTGTCTGAAATCGGGCAACGCAGTTCTCCTGCGCGGCGGTTCGGACGCACTTCGCTCCAATCGTGTTATTGCCGATATTCTCTCCCGCGCCGCATATGATTCCGGAATTCCGACAGGAGCAATCCAACTACTTGCCATGAAGGAACGTGCCGCCGTCGATGTCATGACGCATCTGACAGGTCTGCTCGATGTTATCATTCCACGCGGGGGCGCAGGACTCATCCGGCATATTGTAGAGAACAGCTGTGTACCCGTGATTGAAACGGGTGCCGGCGTCTGTCACATCTATGTGGATCGCGTAGCGGATCTCCCGATGGCGCTCCGTATTGTTCAAAATGCAAAGGTGTCGCGCCCGTCTGTATGCAATGCGGCAGAAACTCTTCTTGTTCATGAGGAAATTGCAGCAGAGTTTCTGCCGCAGATGGCAGCAATACTTTCCGCCGATGGAGTGGAGTTGCACGGCTGCTCCAAAACCTGTGTCATTCTTCCGGACATTGCGGCGGCAACAGAGGAAGATTGGCGGACAGAATACGGTGATCTCATTCTCTCGATTCGTGTTGTCGAGGATATGGATGAGGCAATCTCCCATATCAATCGCTATAATACGGGACACTCCGAGACAATTGTCACGAATGACATCCGCGTAGCACATGATTTCCAGCAGCGCGTTGATGCCTCGACGGTCTACGTCAATGCCTCAACACGCTTCACAGACGGCTTTGAGTTCGGGTTTGGCGCAGAGATCGGTATCAGCACACAGAAGCTCCATGTCCGTGGTCCAATGGGTCTGGATGCACTGACGAGTACAAAGTATCTTGTCTACGGTGAAGGGCAGATTCGAGAATGAACGAATGCGGCAACTGATCGGCTATCTTCGTACACTGTTCCAATATGCAAAAACACCAAAAGGACGACATGATATCCTCGACTATTTGCTTGCTGCCGGCATATTTTTTCTCATCATAACCCTTGTATTTGTGATCCTCAATCTTGTGAGGTGAGAACGACGTGGAAAGACGAATCGGAATTATGGGCGGAACATTTGACCCGATCCATATGGGACATCTCATTACAGCGGAAATGGTGCGTTGTGCAGTGCCATTGGATGAAGTGTTGTTTATCCCGTCTGCTCGGCCGCCGCACAAGGATGGGACACGCGCCGCATCCCCCGAAGACCGGCTGGCTATGACGAAACGTGCCGTGCAGGAGAATCCTCATTTTTCTGTGTCGGATATCGAACTGAAGAGAGATGGTCTTTCCTATACGGTGGATACAATCGCAGAACTTCAAAGTCGATCACACGGAGCAACGCTTTTCTTCATTACCGGAGCAGATGCGATGAATGATCTCTACCTCTGGCATGAGCCGAAACGTCTGCTACGCTCCTGTCAATTTATTGTTGCGACACGGCAGGGGGTTCCGCTCGATGAACTCTTACTTGCGGAAAAGTTTACGGCAGAGGAGCGCAGTCACATTCAGGTTCTGCCAACGCCGCACTTGGAAATCGCATCGAGTACGATCCGTGCACGGATACGAGAAGGACTCTCCATCAGGTACCTCGTGCCACGCACGGTAGAAGAGTATATTGAGAAAAGGGGGCTGTATCGTGAGCATGACAAAGAGCTATGAGGAGATGCGAGTGATTCTTGAGCAGCAGTTGACGCCAAGTCGCTATCATCACTCACTGGGTGTTGCGGATACGGCTGCTACACTGGCGCGTCGCTTTGGCATGAACGAGGAGCGTGCATATGTTGCGGGTCTTCTGCATGACTGTGGACGCACATATGAGACCGCAGAGCTTCTTCTGGAGGCACGTCGCCGAGGAATCCCGATCGGGAAAATCGAGTCTGCGATGCCGCTTTTGCTTCATGCCTATGTGGGGGCGTATTTGATCTACGAAGTCTATGGCGTCAATGATGCTGCAATTGCGCAGGCAATCTGGCGGCATACCGTCGGCGGCGCAAACATGACGGCACTCGACAAAATCATCTATTTTGCGGATATGATTGAACCGTCCAGAACTTACCCGGAGGTGGAGCGGCTGCGTGAGCTCGCACGTACGGCATCATTGGATGAGATGATGCTTGTCGGACTGACCGAGTCCATTCTCTTCGTCGTACAGAAGGGCGGTCTTATTCATCCCGATACTGTTACAGCACGGAATGAACTTCTGCTTGAACAACGCTGAACAGAATGGTATTGTATAAAAGGGAGAGGGGGAGGCGATGTCAGAATATGATGCAGAGGAACTTGCTGTACAGCTCCAAAGCGAAAGCTCGCGTGAAAATATAAAGAAACGTCGCAACGAGCGAAACCGCAAACGCCGCATTGCATTTTTGCGTGGGATCTTCCGTCTCATCTGTATCATCGTTCTCCTTGTACCAATCAGTATTACCGGATATTATCTGATCGGGTGGAGCGTTCAGGCATATCGTGATGTGCGTGATATGTATGAAGCATATTTGATTCGGCAGGAAATAAATCGCGGTGAGGTCGACATTCGATTCGACGGCTATACGAATGTTCTGGTGCTTGGTCTGGATGATTCCGTTAATATGGATAATGCAGAGGAGAAACGTGCCGATCAGCATGGAAAACGCTACCGGTAAAGTGCGTATTCTCAATATCCCGCGCGATACATGGGTTGAGATGGCGCAGAACAAGGGGGAGACCAGACTTTCCAATGTGTACGCTGTCGGTGGAGCACCACTGATGGTACGGACAATCAATCAGATGTTTAATATTTCCATTCATCAATATGTTGTCATTGATCTTATGACATTCGGTCAGATTGTAGACGCTGTTGGTGGCATCGATCTCTATGTCGAACAGAATATGGATTATGACGATCCTGAGGCAGGGCTTTCCATCCACATGCGACAGGGCTATCGCCATCTGGATGGAAAGGGGACGGAACACTATTTGCGCTATCGGAGCGACGATCTTGGCGATCTTGGGCGTACGCAACGGCAGCAGAAATTTGTCAAGGCATTTTATGCCAAGCTCCTGCGCGTCGATACGTTGCCAAAGGTGCCAACAATAGCGGGTATACTGAAACAGAATGTCACAACGAGTGCGGAGCTCTTTGACTCCGTGCATATCGGCAACGTCATTCGAAAGTTGGACATCGAGCCGCCACGCACAATCATGTTACCCGGTGACTTTTCACGTAATGATGATACCGTTTGGATTATGGATCGTGCGGCAACGGATGAAGTTATTCATGAACTGTTCCCGCCGGAGGAAATGGGAACAGAATAGCAGGAGGGGACAGCTTGACAGAGCAGGAAAAATGTCGTGTAATTTGTGCGGCGGCAGATGAGAAAAAGGCGTGCGATATCGTACAAATGGATATGGTCGGGCTCATGTCGACCAATGATTATTTTGTCATTTGCTCGGCAAATACCGCGACACAGGTGCGCGCGATTGTAGACAATATTGAAGAGAAAATGGAAGGAGCCGGCATTTCTTTTCTTCACAAGGAAGGCTATCGTGAGGGCGAGTGGGTCTTGCTCGACTACGGCGATACCGTCGCGCATATCTTCCGGCAGGAGGCTCGCGAATACTACGCACTGGAGCGCTTGTGGGGGGATGCAAAACTGACTCCATACGAGGAGTAGAGAACCTATGCAAGAACAAATACGAAAACAGGAACACCTAAAGCGCCCCTGCAAATACGGTCCGAGTCAGGTCGCGGAGCTCACGGTTGTGCGCGAGAGTGAACTGGGCGTGTTTCTTGACGCGGAGACAGGTAATACGAATGATGACATCTTGCTGCATAGGGTTCAGCAGACAGCTCCCATCAAAGTCGGCGACCGAGTCCGCGTCTTTCTCTATCTTGACCCAAAACGGAGACTCACCGCAAGTATGCGTACACCTCGCATGAAAGAAGGTCAGGTTGCCCGTCTGCGTGTCATCAATGTCACGAAGGAAGGCGCGTTTCTCGATGTTGGTGCGGAGCGCGGTATTTTTCTGCCCTATGCCGGGATGCGCGGACGTCCACAGATTGGAGAAACCGTTTGGGCAAAGCTCTATACGGATAAATCCGGACGTCTTGCCGTAACGATGGAGGTCGAAGATGAACTGCGCCGCGCCTCTCGCCCCGCAGAAGGGGTACGTATAGGAGACCGCCTCAAGGGTTCGGTCTACAATATTACTGAACGTGGTGCATTCCTCTTTACCGAGGAACGCTACATTGTTTTCATCGATCATCGCGAGATTCCACATCGTCCACGTGTGGGCGAAACCGTCGAGATGCGTGTGACCTATCTCCGCGAAGACGGACGACTAAATGCCTCCCTGCGCCCATCAAAAGAGGTGGCACGATTGGAGGATGCGGACCGACTTCTTGCTCTCCTAAAGAAACATAACGGCAAAATGCCATATACGGATTCCACATCACCTATAGTCATTCAGGATCGCTTTCATATCAGCAAAGCGGCATTCAAACGGGCACTTGGAAGATTGCACAAGGATGGTCTCATTGAGCAGCGCGATGGATGGACCTATTTGTCTGAGGAAAACAAAAAGTCCTAGTTTTAGGAAAGAGAGGCAGGATTTTTTCCCCGAAGAGCGAATAGAGAGCATAACAAACAATGTTTACGAGCATGGGGGAGAGAGATAAATGGCAGAGACGGTTATAGAGGAAAGAAAAGGGATCCTGCTTGAAACAGGGACAAATGAATTTGAGATTGTCGAGTTCAGCATTGGGAAGGTGAATTATGGTATTAACGTCGCGAAGGTGCGCGAAGTTATCACGCGTGCACCGGTCACGGCGATGCCCGAGGCACATCCCTATGTCGACGGTCTGTTCACCCTGCGCGGCAAGGCGATTCCGCTTGTCAACATGGCTCGTTGTCTCAATCTCCAGACAGTGGATGAACTGCAGAATATCATCGTCACAGAGATCAATAATTACGACATTGGCTTCCTCGTTGGCAGTGTCTATCGTATCCATCGCATTTCATGGAAGAATATGGAACCCGCCCCGAACGTCGGTGAAGGGTCTCGTGTGGTCGGTATCATTAAGATGGAGGATCGCATCGTTCTTCTCCTCGATTTCGAGACAATCATCGCAGAGATCAATCCGGAGATCAATCAGAAGCTCACGACGGTGGCAGAGGCGACGCAGGATGCCAAGACGCGTCGCGGCACAGCGCATATCGTCGTTGCAGAGGACTCCAAGATGCTCCGCGATCTTCTTGTTTCAACGCTCCATGAGGCAGGTTATAAATTTATTCGCGATTTTGGAAACGGGCAGGATGCGTGGGACTACCTGCAGGATCTTGCACGCAAGAACGGTCCGATTGAGAATCACGTACGTATCATCATCTCCGATGTCGAGATGCCCAAGATGGACGGACACCGCCTCTTGAAACTCGTGCGCGAGGACAATCGTCTGAGTGAAGT
>CALALM010000235.1 GCA_937925565.1 uncultured Centipeda sp. | reverse complement strand
CTCTCGGGCGGCGAGCGGCAGCGCGTCTTTCTCGCGATGGCACTCAGCCAACGCCCGCGACTGCTGCTCCTCGACGAGCCGACCACATATCTCGATGTCGCGCATCAGCTGCGCGTCATGGAGATCATTTCGCGGCTCAATGAGGTGCACGGCATGACGATCCTGATGGTGCTGCACGACATGGCGCACGCCATGCAGTACGCCGATGATATTGTGCTGATGCAGACGGGGCGCGTCGTCGCCACAGGGCCCCCCGCCGAGGTGCTCACCGAGGAGCGCATTGCCGCCGTCTTCGGCGTCGCGGTCGAGATCTTCACGAACAGCCGCGGCATCCGCGTGCCCTCGCCTGTCGCACTCGTGCGGGAGTGAGGATTAGATGAGCAAACATAAACTTAAAATTATAACCAGCTATAAATTTTTTTGACAATAGGACTTGCTTTTTGTTTTCGACCGTGCTATGATAAAACCGTTCCAAGGGAAGAGAATGAATCGCGAAAAGGAAACATGGACACTTTTGCGGGGTCTCGTTCTTTTGGAAATCAGATGTTTTCTGTTTTACAGAAGGAGGAGTTTCTCATGAAGAAGACTCTCGTATCCGCACTTGCAACGGCTCTCGTTGTCGGTGCAGCAAGCACCACGTTCGCTGCTGCGAACCCGTTCTCCGATGTGCCCCGTGATCACTGGGCATACGACGCTGTGACCCAGCTCGCCGCTGACGGCGTTGTTGAGGGCTACGGTGACGGCACCTATCGCGGCGACCGCAACATCACGCGTTATGAGATGGCGCAGATGGTTGCCAAGGCGATGGCGAAGGACAACATGTCCTCTTCGGATCGTGCACTCGTTGACCGCCTTGCTGCTGAGTTCGCGGATGAGCTCAACAACCTCGGCGTCCGCGTCACGAAGCTCGAGCGCAATGCAGACATGGTGAAGTGGAACGGCAAGCTCGAGTACACCTATACGAGCACGCGTTTTGAGGGGGAGGACCGTGAGAATGCGGACAAGCTCCTGTTCCGTCTCGAGCCGAGCGCAGAGGTCAACAACCACTGGCATGTGAATGCACGTCTCGATGCCTCGACCGATATGGCAAAGGATAGGGCTGACCTCCGCCGTGACTCCAACAGCACGGTCAGCCTCAAGCGTGCATGGGCGCAGGGCGACTATGACAACTTCACGGTGAAACTCGGTAAGATGGAGTTTGTTTCTGCTGAGGGACAGTACCAGGCTCCGGGTTCCATCATCGTGGACGGCGAGTTCTCGGGTGCAGAGGCTAGCTTCGGCAAGGATCTGCGGGCGAAGGTCCAGGCAGGTCGCTACAGCCACGGTGGAGACTTCGGCGATACGGCAAGCTACCAGGGCGTCGAGCTCCAGTATGAGAAGGGCAGCCTGACGGCGGGCGCAGGTTACTATCACTTTGGTTCGGACACGCTTCAGGCCGACTATGATCTCAAGGCTGACAAGAAGAAGATGAACATTTGGGGTCTCAATGGTGCTTATCGCTTCGATAAGAACGTCGCTCTGACGGGTGCTTATGCACACAACACCGATGCGGCCGGCTCCAAGAGATCCGGACAGGTTTCGTTCGAATACAAGGGCGCGGATCCTGCGGATCGTGGTTCGTGGGGCGCATATCTCTCCTACCGTCACCTTGGCGGTGGCTCCGTTGAAGCAACGACGGATGGCGCTCAGAACTACACGAAGGGCTTCGAGCTCGGCACGAACTACACGCTGTGGAACAACGTTGTTCTCTCCGCGAAGTACTTCAAGGGCAAGACCCTCGAGAAACAGGAGAATGACAAGGTCTCCAAGCTCTTCGGTCGCGTTGAGTTCCTGTTCTAAGAGACTCTCGTTACAGACTGCGGTGCACGCTGCATAAGAAACCCCCCTCCGGTCGGAGGGGGGTTTAGCGTGCATAAAAATATAGCACATAGAAAAACACCCGTCGCACATATTCATGCGGCGGGTGTTTTTGGTGTCAGTTATGCATATACGTCGACGCTGTTCCCAAGGTTCGGGTCGAGGCTTGCAGTGGTGTCCTCAATGAGTTCGAGGGCTCCCTTGCCGGAGTCCATCGCAATCTTTGCGACCGCGATGCCGAGGCTCTGTGCGGCCTGTGCCTGGTGCATTCCGACCGACATCTGTGCAATGTCCATTGTGAGATCCATATTTTTCTCCTTACACGAAGATGCTGAAGAGGTTCAGCATGTTGGAATAGCGCTGCATGGTGGGCAGCGATCTGCCGTTCAGCATATTCGATGCGTAGTTCAGCTGGTTGCCGATCGCCTGCTCCATCGAGGGAATGACGCGGCTCTTTGCCATCTGTGCATACTGTGCGTGACGGTCTGCGCGTCCGGCGAGTCCGCCCTTGCCGAGAATTGCTTCGGACTGTGCGGGCGAGTCGGTGAGTGCGCGGGCGAGCCGGC
>CALALM010000234.1 GCA_937925565.1 uncultured Centipeda sp. | reverse complement strand
GACTCGCACCCCGACTGCTTCGCCGACCTCGTACGCATCTCGGGATTTTCCCACGGCACGAACGTCTGGCTCGGCAACGCGCAGGATCTCATCAAGGCGGGTACGAGCACGCTGAAGGACGCGATCTCCGCGCGCGACGACATCATGAACTACCTCATGCAGAACGGTATCGAGCCGCTGCTCTCGTTCAAGACCATGGAGAACGTGCGAAAGGGGCGGGGCATCGCCGCCGATGTCGTTGAGAAACTACGTGCGGGCGGGATTCCCGCGTGGTATATCGACTCGTGTCAGAAGATCAAGTACCTCTTCCCACGCGCACATGCGACCGCCTACGTCATGATGGGCTACCGCATCGCGTTCTGCAAGGTGCACTATCCGCTCGCGTACTACGCTGCATACTTTTCCATCCGTGCCGATGAATTTGACGCGAACATCATTGCGAAGGGGAAGGGGGCGGTCAAGCAGGCGATTGATGCCCTGAATGCCGAGGCGCGCGAGCATCGCGGCAAGCTCGACAACAAGAAGCAGGACATCCTGATCGTCCTGCAGCTCGCGTGGGAAATGTACCTGCGCGGCTTCTCCTGTGAGCCGGTTGACCTCTATGCATCCGACGCGGAGAAATTCATCCTCCACGAGAACTCGCTCCTCCCGCCGTTCACCGCACTTCCCGGCATGGGGCAGAAGGCGGCGCAGGCAATCGTCGAGGCGCGTAAGGATGGGCGCTTCATCTCCGTCGAGGATCTTGCCGCCCGTGCCCACATCCCCGCACCCGCCATCGAACTCCTGCGTATGCATGGGTGCCTTGACGGTATGATGGAGAGCAACCAGGTGGAATTGTTTGCGTAAATCATTCCGTTTTTTCCGCAGACAAAAATTTTGTCGGATATTTAAGTCACATACTCATTTTGTCGATATAATTTTCAGAACGGAGCAACCGTGTTTGTTTCGGCAATTATTTCGGTATAAAACCATAGATAACAGTCAGGGAGGCAGTCTTTATGGCGATGGTAGTCAAAAATAATATGGCGGCGGTGAACACGCTCAACACGCTCAACAAGAATCAGAGTGAGTTGGCGAAGAGTCTGCAGAAGGTTTCTTCAGGCATGAAAATCAACAGCGCCGGGGACGATGCCTCGGGGATGGTGATCTCCGAGCGGATGCGTGTGCAGGTGCGTGCGCTCGACCAGGACGACACGAACACGAAGAACGGCTCGGCACTTCTGCGTACGGCAGAGGGTGCGGTGCAGTCCACGATCGAGATCCTGAAGACGCTTAAGGATAAGGCGATCAACGCTGCGAACGATACGAATACAGACGAAGATCGTGCAATCATCCAGAAGGAGGTCGACCGCCTCATCGACCAGATCGACGACAATGCACTGACAACCTACAACGGAAAATATCTGATTGACGGGTCGCAGAACGGGATCGTGGTCGGGCGAACCGGGACGGGGACGCGCTCGACCTATGCAAATATGAGCCTTGCAACGAATACGACAGCCGCGACACGGCTCACTGCGCTTAAGCGTCGCGACGGCAATTCCCTCTCCATCGATCCGTACGACAGCGTCACGGTGACGTGGACGAAGAACGGCGTCACCTACTCGGGCACGATTGACCCCATCCTCAATACCAATATCAACGATATGGTCGGGCTTATTACATCAGCGCATGCAGGCTTAAATGGGGTGACATCGTTTGTCGGCATCGATGAGTACGGCAAACCGGTTTATACGCCGGACAATCAGCCGGCGCTCTCCATCGCTGCGACGAATCCGGGAACCACGGATCAGATCTCGGGCATCACCGTCCGCGTGACGGGGCACGACGGGCGTATGCGCAACGATGTCAACGCCGTGCTCGACGACTTCCGCGAGACAGTGCGCGCACAGAACCCGTCGGATGACAATGCACTGGTTCTCCATACAGGGACACGGGCAAATCAGTCGGTGAAGGTTGCCTTTACCGATATGCGCTCTGCGGCGCTCGGGCTCCAGTCCGGTGACGGGCAGGGCTGGGATCGCACGCCGATGCCGCCGATTGCGCCTCCGGGTTCCTCGCCAAACTCAAAGGTATGGAACGGGGTCGTCGGTGCGGGGCCAAAGATCCAGGTGACGACGCAGGAGTCGGCAAATGCCGCGATCAATGTCTTCCAGAATGCACTGATCCGCGCGACGGATCAGGCGGTCGCCATCGGCGCGGCACAGAACCGCCTCGGCTATACGAGCAACAATCTTGTGACGGCATCCGAGAATGTGCAGGCATCCGAGTCCGTGATCCGCGACTCGGATATGGCGAAGGAAATGACGGCGTACACGAAGAATAACGTGCTTACGCAGTCGGCACAGGCGATGCTTGCGCAGGCAAACCAGAGCTCGAGTGCAGTACTGAGTCTGCTGAAGTAAATAGAGAATAGCGACACATAGCGCGCCCTCCAATTGTTATGGGATGATTGGAGGGCGTTTGTTTTATTTTGTATATACTATTATGGAATGTGGCATAATATCCGATATATTACACAAGTAGTGATATGTCTATAGGAGTACAGAGCATGAAAAACAATCGAACAGAATTGTCGCAGCGCGTGCGTCATGCACTGCTTGCAGGTGTGGCGGGCGCCTTTTTGATTCCGCAGGTCGCCTTTGCCGCGCCGACGGGCGAGAATGTCACCTACGGCGGAGCAGTGGTTTCGCGTTCCGGAAATGATACGAACATCAATTCCGGAAGTCTGAATAACGTGATCGAGTGGCGGGACTATTCCCTGACCAGCACGGAACGTGTTGTTCATGACGGCGGCGCGCAGACGAACAACTATCTGAACATCGTCACGGGTGCGAACACTTCGAACATCAACGGCAAGATCGTAGGCGGCAAGGATGTCTACATCGTCAACCCGAACGGCGTCATCTTCGGCAAATCCGCCGAGGTCAACGTCGGGAATCTCTACGTCTCCACGCAGGAAAAAGCGACGCTCAATCAGGCGAACTTTATGGGGAGCGGCGGGACGCCGCTCGTCAATACTGCCGCGTTGAAGTCTGATGTGATCAATATGGGCAAGATCACGGCGAATACCGTGGAGGTGCACGGCTCCCACATCCGCTTCCTCAATGCGGCGGATGTGACGGCAACGAATCCCGTTGTGCTCTATACGGAGGCACCCGCTGCGAGTCCAACGGCTGCCGACGGCGGCTATGCCCACATCGGCTATCGCGGGACGGCGCCGACGAACTATACGCGCGGCGGTACAACGGGTGCGATGCCGGAGTACTATCAGCTCGTCGCCACCCAATCCGAGCTGAATAACATTAACACAAACGCAACAACCCTCAATGGCAAGTATATGCTTGAGCAGGACATTGACTTTGCAGGCGGGTCACATACCCCGATTGGAACGACGACGACACCGTTTACGGGCAAGTTCGACGGCAATCTCTTCCGGATCAAGAATTTCACGGCAACCCATCCAAATCGTGCGGGTCTCTTTGGTGTGATCACAAATGCGCGCATCGAGAACCTCGGCGTGACGGGCGCGTCGATTACGGGCGGCGATCCCGATACTGAAACCGCGGGTGGTATTGCAGCATCCGCAACGGGCAGCCTTATCAAGAATGTCTATGTCAAGGACAGTGTGATTACGAGCAAGATGTCGGATGGTGTTACGGAAGGCGCCGGCTATGTTGGCGGCATTGTCGGAGTCATGGACAATACGACGATTGACTCCGCCTACGCCAAGAACCGCATTGGCGGAAATGCGGGCGGCATTGTGGGCGCCACGCCGGATTTTTCGTCCGGATCGTTGATCTCAAACAGCTATAACGACTCCGAGCCGATCAGCGCACCCGGGATGAAATCCAATTTTATTTATCTCCCGGGGGACTCCTTTACGCATTCGACAACGATTACGAATTCCTACAATGTCGGACTCAATTTTTCCTCGAATAAGCTGCGTCTGGCAGGTGGACTGAACAACGTCTACGAGCTCGATACGGCAACCAACCAGATGAGGGTCGTCGAGCCGGTGACGGTGCCGGTCACCCCCACGCGGTTTGCCTCCACGGCAGCCGCATCCTACAGCGGCTGGTCGATCAACAACACGGGCGAGCCCGGCGCGAAGTGGCGCATCTACGAGGGGCGGACACTGCCCTATCTGACCGCGTTTATGGGCGTTTCCTCCGAGGCGACGTACAGCTACCGCTATTTCAAGGCGGACGGTACGGCGTCGACGGCTGCGGGCAATACGGTCAAGACTAACAGCGGCGCAGACATGAAGAACATGGAGTACAACAGCCACTACGTCAAGATCGTGGACAGCAATGCGCCCAATGCCGTGGGCGGCAAGCCCAACGTCAAATTCGGCGCGGGCGCCGATACGAGCGGTGTGGTCGCGTATGTTACGCCGAATCCGCCCCATACGACGACGAATGACTTCGACAAGAAAAACGGTATCCGCGACGTGGGCACGAAGGCGATTCTCTGGACGGATCAGGACGGTCCGAACCTGCGCGGCGTCAATGTCACGATCAAGCCACGTGTCGTAAGCCTTAACAACGGTTCGATCAGTCCTTCGCGCATGTATAACGGCAAGAGCGATGTGACAAAGGCGTTCCGTGAGGCACTCACAAGCGGCGGCATCGGCTCCACGGGGTTTACAGCGGAGGATATTGCTAATGGCTCGGTCGCCCTTGACTTTACCACGGGCAATTTCAAGGCTCGGGCGGTCGATGGCAGCAACAACCCCGATAGGAATGTCGGCACGAACAAGCCCGTCAAGTTCAGTGGAAGCATCGGCTTCAGCGGTCCGGATGCAGGGAACTATACTTTTGACACCAGTTCCCTCAGCAATCTGACGGGCAGTGTGACCATCAAAAAGGCACCCCTCTACCTTTCGATCCAGAAGAAGACGGCGGACGATAAGATCTACGACGGCACATCCACGGTGATCGACAGTGCGATGCTGCAGACCAATACGCCCCCGAACATCAAGCTGGACGACACCAAGACGGGGCTGACCCTCGCGCAGATCGATGCCGGTACCCCCGCGATGCCCGACGGCGCGATCATGACGGGCGATGACGATACGACAAGGGACAATGTCGGCCTCACGACCGTGGGCGGTCCGAAGTATACGAATGCGGCGGGCGTGGAGCAGCTCCATGCGGGCACGCACAAGCTCCAGTACACGAACGTCGGGCTTACGGGCAACGACGCGGGCAACTACGAGCTCTACTATACCCCTGCGAGCGGCACAAAGACGCTCGTTTCGACCACGGACAAGACGGTCTACCTCGACGGCACGATCATCCCGCGCCAGATCCTCAGGGACAACTTCAATGCCTATGACAAGACGACCCATGCGAAGGTCGATGCAAAAAAGGTCTACGACGGCAACGACGAGTACACGCCGACCTCGGATGTCTATATCTCCTCGAATGCCGTGACCGGCGGCACGACGGGACTGGTCGAACGCGACCGGAACCATATCACGTTTGCACTCACGGGCGGCAAGGGGCGTTTCGCACAGAACGACGGCACCACTTACAGCAAGGACGTCAAGAATGTCGAAAAGCTCGCCTATGAGGTGACGGGACAGACGGATGACGCGACCAACTACCGCCTCTCCGACTACTATATCATGGACGGCGGCGTAAAGAAGAGTCTGGGCAGTACGTTCCATGCGACGGGTGCGGGCAAGATCACGCCGAAGGCGCTGACGGCGACGGTCGTGAACAATCACATCACGAAGGTCTACGACGCGATGGACGACCAGACCGACGGCAACCGCAACATCATCAAGGGCGATGCGCTTGTCACGCTCTCCGGCTTTGTCGGCAGCGAGACGCGCACAAATACGTCGACGGCAAAGTATGCGTCGAAGAACGTTGTGCTCTCCGGCGGCAACCCGACGACGCAGGCGGTGACCTACACGGCATCCTTTGACCGGGGGACGGGCGCGGAGTCGGACAACTATACCCTTGGAACGCAGGGCGCGCTGCCGGCACTGTCGTCGAAGACGCTGTCGGGCAGCTATACCGGCACGATTACGCCGCGTCCCGTCAAGGTGAAGTTTGCCGATGCGACGAAGATCTATGACGGCACGGTAACGAACACGAGCATTGTCGCAAGCGGTCTCGATGACGGTTTGAGCAACGCCGTCCTTGGGGCGGACGGGCTCTCCAGCGCCAGTGTGAGCACGACGGGCGTGACGAGCCGGTTCGGCGACAACAAGACCTCTGCGAGTTTCACGGAAAACCGCAATGCGGGCAACCGCTCCGTGGAATATGTGGGACTCTCGAACTCGCTTGGCACGAACTATTCCATTGACAACAAACAATATGGCGACGGCACCATCACACGCCGCCGCATTGATCCCTCGGGCTTTAAGGTGCGCAAGGCGGACGGAACGCTTGCCGATGCGACGAAGGTCTATGACGGGACGGATACCTATACCCTCGATGCGGGTGCATATCTGACGGGCTCTGCGGCGTCCGGCAACACGGGCATCGTCACGCACGACTTCGGAAAAGTCGTATTCGAGCTCAAGAGCGGTTCGCCGGGACATTTCACCCGTGACGCAGCGGGCACGAACCGCACGTCGCATGTCTCGGAGGCACAGCATATTGCCTACGATGTGGTCGCAAAAACGTTGGATGCGACGAACAACCCGCTGACCAACTATGAGTTCGGTACGGCGCTGTCGAAGCGCAATCTTGAGACGGTGACCGCCGCAAATCCCGCCTCTGTTACGGCGGGGGGAAGGATTACCCCGCGCTCGCTCCGTGCAAATACGCAGGAGATCGAGAAGGTCTACGACGGTCTTGCGGCCCATACGGACGGGAATCGCGTAGACGTCAAGGGCGACAGTGTCATCTCCTTTACCGGCTGGGCTACCGGACAGACGCGCAACAACAATTCCTCGGCAGTCTACGCGGACAAGAATGTCTCCCGTGACGGCGGTGGCAATGTCATCAAGAAGACCGTTACCTATACGGGACAGCTCACGGGGCAGTATGCGGACGACTATCAGATTGTGG
>CALALM010000233.1 GCA_937925565.1 uncultured Centipeda sp. | reverse complement strand
CGAACGTGCGGCTTGGGCGGCGGCCCTCGTTGCGTTCGCCTGCTGCTGCACGTCGCGTGCGTCGATCACCATGAGCACGTCGCCCGCGCGGACGTGTGCGCCGACGTTGACGTTGCGCGAGAGGATCTGTCCGCCGACCTGAAAGGCGAGCCGCGTCTCATAGCGTCCGCGCACTGTGCCCGTGTAGCCGCCCTCCGACGCGGCGGCATCGCCGACCGTCATCGTCCGCACGAGGGGCGGCGGTGCTTCCTTTGCCGCGTCCGTGCCGCAGCCCGTGAGTGCTGCGAGTGCTGCAGCAAGGATGAGTGTGAGGTAGGAACGCGCGTGCATGGTGATCTCTCCTTTGTTTTCAGTAACTTCTTAAAGTTTACCACCGAATCGGGACCGTGTCCATAAGGAGGGGATTTGAACACGCGCTCGTTTTATGATAGAATACATCTTGATATTGATGAGAAAGGATGTCACGATGGACGAGGAACTGCGGCGGTATGAGAAAATCCGAGGCGCGTATCACTCCGTGGGGCGGCTTGCGAATCTGTACGATGGGATGATGACGTACTCGACGTGGTCGGGCAAATTCGTCTCGCGGCTCGTGTGGGGGCTGGACAGAAATGGTGTGAGCCGTTATGTCGGGCTTGCCCTGCGTGCGGCGCACGAGGGGTTCGAGGGAAAACTGCTCGAGGTGCCGGTGGGGACGGGCTGTCTCTCGCTGCCCGTCTATGCGGAGCTGCCGAATGCAGATATCACCTGTCTCGACTACTCGCCAGCGATGCTTGCGGCGGCGCGTGCACGTGCGGATGCGATCGGCGTGCACAACGTTGCGTTTGTGGAGGGGGATATCGGACAGCTGACGTTCGAGGACAATTTTTTCGATGCGGCGGTCTCGATCAACGGCTTTCACGCCTTCCCCGACAAGGAGGCTGCGTGGAGCGAGCTGCACCGCGTCCTGCGTCCCGGCGGGCGGCTGACAGGATCGGTCTTCGTCCTCGGCGGCAATCCGCGCACGGAGTTCGTCGTGAAGCATCTCTATACACGCATGGGGTTCTTCACACCGCCGTATGATACGAAGGAGGGGCTCATCGAACGGCTGAAAAAGCTCTATCGTGAGGTAGAGGTCGAGTGTGTGGAGTCGCTTGCGTGTTTCTCGTGTATCAAGTAGGGGGAGATGGGGCGGCTGCGTACGCTTTCCAAATCCATTGTTTTTTATAGGAGGATATTTATGAAGTTCCGAATGCTTTCCCGTATTCTTGGCGCTGCACTTATCACAGGCGGCGCGGTTCTTGCTGCGCCTGCGGTGTATGCAGCGGCGGCAGCGGAGGCTCCTGCTGCCGCTACAGCTTCTGTAGCAGAGCAGCCCGCACAGGTACAGACGCCGTTTGATACGGCGGTTGTCGAGCAGCATATGATGGCGACCATCGATCGCTTTGAGAAGGATGATGTGACGGGGCTTCAGCTTGAGGCGACGCGGGAACTTCGTCCGCATCTGACGGCAGAGCAGATCACGGGTGCCAAGGCACAGTTCGCACCGAAGTGGGGTGCGCGTGCGGGCGTCGGCAAGCCGCTCATGACGGCGGGCAAGGAGGGGGACAAGTGGTATGTCATCTGTGAGCTCGCCGTGGGTTACAAGGCGACCGCTGTCATCTACCGCCTCAGCTACGATGAGAATATGAAGCTCGCGGGCTTCTTCGTTCGCTGAGAACACATGGAAAAGGGCGTGCACGGCATTTGTCGTGTACGCCCTTTGTCTACTATGGCATCTTCGCCCGAATGAGCGCAATGCGATCCGTCCATTTGAACACCGGCGTATGCAGGATGCGAAAGAGGGTGAAGTGAAGCGCATCCCGCTCGGTAAAATCAAAGGTATAGGTCATGCTGCCCTCGCATAAGAAACGATAAAAGCCGTGCCCATTGCAAGCGCGGCTTTTAAGGAATCACTGATAAGATGGTGGTGCTGAATTTATCAGTGGTTCCTTAAGGATCACAGATCATCCTTTATGCTTATTGCGTTGTGCTGCCGTTGGCATTGGTACCGGCGGACGCATGTGCCGCCTCACTTTGGAACGGGGCGGCGCTGTCATAGGTGGTCTGCACGCCGTAGACGGTCGTTTCGCTTTGCGTCTGGATGTAGACCTCCGTACCTGCGGGGAGGTCGACGTTCTTGCCGTGCACGAATGCGCCCGCGACAACGCCAAGCGGTCCGAGCACCGCGATGCCGGCGAGCGAGGCGCCCGCCGCCATGGCGAGATGCTGCATTTCCTTCTTTGCCTCCTCGCCCATGAAGGTGGTGACATAGGTGCCGTCCAGCGCCTTTGTGTTCTTGAAGTCGATCTCGACCTGCGCATTGCGCCCGAAGTTCTTTGCCTGCTTTACCTTTGTGACCGTGCCCTCGCCGCGCGAGCCCTTCGTGAAGACCAGGACATCACCGACGAAGACGTCGTCTGCGACCTGATACTCAATCGTATCGCCGACCTTGAGATTCTTTGCATTGACAGGCGTTACGAGGGCAATCTTGACAAGTGTGTTGGCGGGGACGGAAACAGGAGTGACTGGGATCTCCTTCGTGCCGAAGGATGCCATCGAGAGCGCGGAAATGCGCTTTTGGAACGTGCCCTCGGAGGTCTTGCCGAGGAGGGCGACCTCCATCTCGCTGACGCGCTCCTGCACGGGGCGCAGACTCGTCTCGTGGTTGATGTTCCACTCGATCGCGTTGAGATTCATGAGGACGGACGGCGCTGTGCTGTTTGTATAGATCTCATCGTAGATGGCGTCGATGCGCGCCATCAGGCTGCCCGTACGGTGCTTGCCGTCGTAGTCGCGTTCGAGGCGGTTGATGCGGTCGACGAGTGCACCCGTCTGCTCCTGTCCGTAGGTGTCCTGCTCAATGAGCGCAAGCTTCGTCTGAACGGCGTTGGGCGGCTCTGCTGCGAGCGCCGTGCCAAAGGATGTGAGTGCGAGCACGAAGGTCAGAACGAGTGCGCAGATTTTCTGTCGCATGAATGATCCTCCTCTACTTTGTCGGCTGCTTTTCTTTCAGCAGCTCCTCAATAAAGTCTGCAATGCTTCTGAGCGGGGAAGCCGGCGTATATTTCTGGGGGGCATCCATACCCTTCGAGGTGCGCAGGACTTCCTTTGTATCGTAGACCTCCACCTGCGCGGAAACGAACTGATAGGTTCCCG
>CALALM010000232.1 GCA_937925565.1 uncultured Centipeda sp. | reverse complement strand
TCGTTGGGCTGCCCTGCCGGCTGCTGAACATCCTGCTGCTCATCATGACGATTGCCGTCATCGGCATCGGAATCAAAGCCGTCGGCGCAATCCTCATCAGTTCCTTTCTCATCATCCCCTGCGTGGCGGCAAATCAATGGTCGAACAGCCTCTCGCGCGTCCTCGTCCTGAGCAGCCTGATCGGTGCGGTCTCTGCGCTCGTTGGCACATACATCAGCACACTTGAGCAGGGCATGTCGACGGGACCCTCCATCATTCTCGTCGCCTCGCTGATTGCCTTTTTCTCGATTTTGTTCGGGACGAAGGGGATTCTCGGCAGGACACTCAAACGGAGGCAGGAACATGGATGACGCACTTCTCGTACTTCTCCTGACGGCGGCGGCGTGCGCGCCGCTCGGCGTCTTTCTCATCCTGCGCCGCCTCTCCATGATGGCGGATGCGATCAGTCACACGGTACTGCTCGGCATCGTGCTCGCGTTTTTCCTCACGCATGACCTCGGCTCGCCGTGGCTGCTCTTCGGCGCGGCGCTGATGGGTGTGATCACGGTATCGCTGGTCGAACTCCTCGGCAAGACCAGTCTCGTCAAATACGACGATGCCATCGGCGTCATCTTCCCGCTCCTCTTTGCGCTCGCCGTCATTCTCATCAGCAAATACGCGGGCAACGCCCACCTCGATACCGATATGGTGCTGATGGGCGAGGTCATCTACGCGGGGCTGAACACGGTGGAGATCGGCGGCGTGGAGATTGCCGCCTCCGCACTCAAGATGGGCGGGTTGATTGCGGTCATCGCTGCGTTTATCACCGTATTCTACAAGGAACTCAAGGTCTCCACATTTGACGGCGAGTACGCGCGTCTCATCGGTATCCCGACGGGCATCTTCTTCTATGCCTTTATGTCGCTGACCTCGCTCACCACGGTTGCAGCATTCGACGCGGTCGGCGCAATCCTCGTCATTTCATTCTTTATTGCGCCCGGAGCGACGGCACTGCTCTTTACAAAGCATCTGTCGCACACCCTGCTGCTCGCACTGCTCATCAGCATGGTAAACTCGGTCATTGGCTATGCGCTCGCCGTGCATATGAACGCCTCGATTGCCGGGCTCTGTGCCGTCATGAACATGCTCGTCTACGTGCTCGCCCTGCTCACAAGCCCCAAGGGCGCGATCACGTCCTACATCCGCCGCCTGCAGAGCATCCGGCAGATGCAGCGTGACCTCTTCCTCCTCCATATCGGCAGACATACCGCCGAGAACATGGAGAGTGCGGAGAACCATATGGATGAGATCGCCGACCATCTGAAATGGAACGAGTCGAAGGTGCGCCGTGTCAGCCGCGAACTCATCGACCGTCATCTCCTCCACCGCGAGGGCAGTTACTACCTGCTCACCGATGCGGGCGCAGCGCAGTACACGGCGCTGTGCAAGCGGTACTATATCTGAAGAATGCAAAACAAAGACCGTTGGACAAAGCAGATTCGCCAACGGTCTTTTCGTTATGCAGTTACGTTATGCGGTAAATTACCAGCGATTTCCTAAATGATTGATTCAGAATCCGATGCGAACGCCGAGATTCGCTTTCCATTTTTCGCTGATGACATCCGCGCCCGCCGTGCGGCTGAACTCTCCATAGAGATCTGCTCTGCCGACGCGCCGCGTGAAGCCCAGTCCGTACTCAAAATAGCTGTCCTGCGCCGAGTAACTGCGGTCAATAGAGGTCGATCCGTACTGTGCGCGCATGTGGAGGTCGGCCTTGAACTCGTGCAGATAGCCGAGTTTCAGATAGACCGAACCGCGCTCGTCCTCATAGCCGATCTGCGTGCCGATGCGTCCGATGAGCGTGGTGACGGCACCGTTCGAGATGCGTGCGCCCGACAAATCTCCCGCGCGCATTGTGTAATCTGCCGCGCCGATGTGTCCATAATTCAGCTCCGCCTGCGGCGTCCAGTAGAAATGCGGGGTGATGGCGACGCGATGTCCGTATTCGACGGAGATGTTCCAGCCGTTCACACCGTATCCGCCCGTGTATGCCGTGCCGTCAAAGACAGCAGTCGCATCATTCGTCATGCGCCCATATTTCACGATCGCGTCAAGATAATCGCCGCGTTTGCCCATGTAGCTGCCGTACACGCCAAAGAAGTGTGCCCGATAGCTGCCGTCGAGATCGCTGTTGCGTGCACTGCCGTTCATCATTGAGGCGGCAAAGCCCGTGAAGAGTGTGCCGCCGCCAAGCGGAACGACGCGGTCAATGCCAACCTGCACACCGCTGTAACGGCCCTCGGTGGGATAGGTGCCGAACTCGTTCCTGCCGCCGTAGCCGCGCACCCATGCGCCGGACTCTCCACCCGCACGCAGTGCGCCCATACGCCGATGCAGATCGTTGTTCTCGCCGCGCCATGCACTGAGCTGGGCGAGTGCCATATCCATGAGAAGGTCAGCCGTGCGCAGTGCGGGGCCGGGTGTCGGCGGCTGCGGCTGTGGTTGCGGCTGCGGTTGTGGTTGCGGCTGTGGTTGTGGCTGCGGCTGTGGCTGCGGTTGCGGCTGTGGCTGCGGCTGCGGCTGCGGTTGTGGTTGCGGCT
>CALALM010000231.1 GCA_937925565.1 uncultured Centipeda sp. | reverse complement strand
GGACGAAAAAATCTACGCCAATCTGACGGACTTCATTTTATCAGCGATTCCTTAACCGCCTACCGAATAGATAGCACCTGCGCCTATTATAACACATCTGACAGCTCAGATGAAGCTGCCTTGTTTACCGCATTTCCCGCAGTACATCTTCCGCAATCTGCGCGGCGGTGAGGTGATACGCCTGCGCGAGCTCGTCGGGCTTGTAGCGGTTGAAGAACTTCTTCGGCAGCCCATAGCTCTTGACGCGCACGTTCGGTATGTCGCCGTAGAACGATGCAACTTTCTGCCCAAAGCCGCCCTCCACGATACCGTCCTCGATGGTGAGGATGCGGCTGTGGTTCTCTGCGAGCGAGGTCAGCAGCTCCGCATCGAGCCCCGAGAGGTAGAGCGGATTGATGACAGTCACATGGAGCCCCTCGTGTGCGAGTTCCTCTGCCGCCTCCGATGCGAGCGCGGCGAAGTTGCCAACGCCGATGAGCGCGACATCTCTGCCCTCGCGCACGACGATGGAGCGGTTCAGCTCGCTGTAGTCCGTACGCACGGGATAGGGGCTGGTATCATAGCCCTTGTAGGGCATACGGATCATGACGGGGTGCGCGGTCTGCTCCACCGCCCAGTGCAGGACGGCGATGTGCTCCTCCACACTCGTCGGTGCGAGATAGACGAGGTTCGGGATGTTGGAGAAGATGGAGATGTCATAGAATCCGAGATGTGTCACGTCCGTCGAACGATAGAGGGACGTGCCTGTGGCGAGAAAGACGGCAGGGTTGCGATTGATGGCGACATCCTGCGACATCTGATCGTAGACGCGCTGGAAGAAGGTGCTGTACGTCCCGAAGATCGGACGCGCACCGCCGCGCGCGAGCCCCGATGCCATGGCAACGGCATGCTCCTCGGCAATGCCGACATCGACGTACTGACTGCCGAGTGCGGCGCGATCCTCAGGCGAGAGATTGATGCCGCCGACGATGCCCGCCGAGAGATAGACGAAGTTCGGATTCCGCTTCGCCGTTTCGAGGACAAAGTCCACGGTCGCGACGGCGTACGGGTCGGGTGTGGACTCCTTTTTCGCAATGCCGCTTTCGATGTGAAAGGGAGCATGGCGGTGCCAGCCCTCGGGATCGTTTTCGGCAAAGGGCAGCCCCTTGCCCTTGACGGTGTGAATGTGGATGACGATGGGGCGATCCGAGTCCTTTTCCTCGGAGAATACGCGGATCAGCTCCTCGGTGTCATGACCGTCCGCGATGTAGCGGTAGCGGAGTCCCAGTGCGCGAAAGAGATTGTCCTCCGCCATGCCGTTTGTATCGCGCAGCTCCTTGAATTTACGGTACATCCCGCCGTGATTTTCGGAAATGGACTGGTCGTTGTCGTTGAGAACAATGATGAAGTTTGTGCCCATCTCGCCGATGACGTTCAGCCCCTCAAACGCCTCGCCGCCCGACAGCGCACCGTCGCCGATGACCACAACGACATTCTCCGTGCCGCCCGCAAGGTCACGCGCCTTGGCAAGCCCCGAGGCAAGGCTGATGCCTGTCGCCGTGTGTCCGATGTTGAAGAAGTCGTGTGCGCTTTCGTCCGTATTCGTAAAGCCTGAGACATCGCCGTACTCTGCCGCGCGGACGTACGCGCCGGCGCGCCCTGTGAGCATCTTGTGGGGGTAGCACTGGTGGGAAACATCAAAGACGATCTTGTCGTGCGGTGAGTCGAACACCGTGTGGAGTGCGATGGTCGCTTCGATGATCCCGAGGTTCGGACCGATGTGCCCGCCGATGAGACTTGTGCGCGTGATTAGCGCATCGCGCATCTCGCGGGCGAGGAGGCGGCGCTGCTCCGCCGTATAGCCCCGTATGTCTGCGGGTTCGTTGATCTTCTCAAGGTACAAGGGAATAGCCCTCCATTGACATATGATAATACTCACGCTACATTATAGCATAAACTCTAAGAAAACGCCGATAAAATTCAAAACTTTCCGCGCATGGAAAACAAAAACCTCGAAGCGTGTGGCTCCGAGGTGGGGGATATGTATTGTTATGCAGGTGCCTTGCCCTTCGGACCGTGTGAGGAGCCGTGGACAGTGCTTCCCATAGGTTATCGTTTCAATGCAGAGATCGTATCCGCTGCGATCTGCTCGGCGGTGAGATGGTACTCGCGCGCAAGCTCCGTGGCGTCGTAGCGATCATGGAACTCCTTCGAGAGACCGTAGCAGCGGACGCGGATGTTCGCATCCATTCCGTAGTACGCGGCGATCTTCTGACCGAAGCCGCCGTCGAGGATACCGTCCTCCAGTGTGAGGACGAGGCGGTGCTTTTCCTTCAGCGAATCAAGCAGTACCGTGTCGAGCCCCGAGAGGAAGACCGGATTGACGACAGTCGCCTTGACGCCTTCCTTTTCAAGTTCTGCGGCGGCGGCGCTCGCAAGCTGAGCGAAACTCCCCGCGCCGATGATGGCAACGCCCTCGCCCTCGGCGACGACCTGATACCTGTTCAGATCGCTGTAGTCCGTGCGCACGGGGTAGGGACTTTCCTCGTAGCCCATGACCGGCATGCGGATCATGACGGGGTGCGTTGTCTGTTCGACAG
>CALALM010000230.1 GCA_937925565.1 uncultured Centipeda sp. | reverse complement strand
AACGGTCTCCAAAACCGTAGGTTGTGAGTTCAAGTCTTACTGCCCCTGCCATTGATTTCAGCCGTATTCTTATGATACGGTTTTTTTGTGCTCTCATTTACTTTTTCTTGTCAAATATATTATTATAGTGTAGAATGACAAAAAGGCGAAATGAGTGGTATTTTGCCATAAGATTAAGGAGGAGATTTATCTATGAAGAGATTCGTCCAGATGGCGCTTGTTTTGTGCCTCACACTGTTTGCTATGCAGGCAGGGGCATCCGCCTATTCCGACAAGGTGACACTGCCGGAGGGAGCGGTGATCACGAATGTCAACCGTCTGGCGGTTGGTGCTCCTCTCTATGTGCAGGTGGAGGATACGGCGCCCTCGCTCGAGATCCTGACACAGGTTGTCTCGGATGCGAGCCGGATCACCCGCGCCAATATTGTGACTTACGATACGGTGGTGAGCGGCATTCAAAAGGACAACAACATTGATCTCAAGGCACTTCCGCGGCGTGAGGCTGCCAAGATTTTTAAGGAGCATGTTGCCTCCTATGCGGATGCCTACATCATCCTGACGGTTGCGAATAACAGCCGCACGACGTTCTTCTTCGATGTCTATCGTTCGGGTTCCAATGAGTTGCTTTACACGTATGAGGTTCGAGCGAACAAGTCGGATGGAAATACGGTTGCGACGTTCTCGGCTCTCTCCGAGCAGTTCTATAAGAACTGGCAGCGTTCGGTGGAAGCCCAGAATAAGGGAAAGTAATACTGTAATGTGAAGCTCTCATACGCGTGAGAGCTTTTTCTTTGCCCAAAATACTAGTAGCAGCTCATAAAAATGTTGACAAAGAGGGGTAACTATAATAAGATAGAAAAGCTGTTTTTGAACGGATACTATGGGGGGGCATATTTACGATATGATGACGAATGATAAGCTGCGCAACATCGCGATCATTGCACACGTCGATCACGGGAAGACGACGCTTGTGGATGCGATGCTGCGGCAGAGTCACGTGTTCCGCTCGAATGAGCAGGTGAACGAGCGCGTGATGGACTCGGGTGATATTGAGCGCGAGCGCGGGATTACGATTCTCTCAAAGAATACGGCGATTCTCTATGACGATATCAAGATCAATATCGTGGATACGCCGGGACATGCGGATTTTGGGGGCGAGGTGGAGCGTGTCCTCAATATGGTGGACGGTGTTCTCCTGCTTGTCGATGCGTTTGAAGGACCGATGCCGCAGACGAAATATGTGTTGCGCAAGGCACTTGAGCAGGGGCTCAAGCCGATCGTTGTTATCAATAAGATTGACCGTCCGGATCAGCGTGTGGACGATGTCTATGATGAGGTCCTCGAACTCTTTATGGAGCTGGACGCGGATGATGATCAGCTTGACTTCCCCGTGATCTATGCGACGGCGCGCGACGGTATCGCAAAGTATAATATGGAGGACGAGAGCGACAATCTGGAACCCTTGATGCAGACGATTGTGAAGGAGATTCCGGCACCGCAGGGTGATGCGGATGGTCCTCTGCAGATGATGGTGACGACGCTTGAGGCGGACGACTATGTGGGGCGTGTGGCGATTGGACGCATTATTCGTGGTTCGGTGCGTCCGAATCAGAATGTCGTCATCATCAGCGGTGATCATGAGACAAAGGCAAAGGTCGGCAAGGTCTATGTCTATCAGGGCTTGAGGCGCGTCGATGTGGATGAGGCAGGCATGGGCGAGATCGTCGCACTGACGGGGCTCGGCGATGTGAGCATCGGCTATACGGTGGCGGATGCGGAGAATCCGGAGGCACTGCCGACGA
>CALALM010000229.1 GCA_937925565.1 uncultured Centipeda sp. | reverse complement strand
CAATGGACACATGACGCGTCCCCGCTTCCTTGAGCGCATCGAACACGGTAACAACGAACTGATAGTCCGCCTTGCGGTCGCCGCGCACGACAAAGACCGTATCGGGATCATCCTCAAGCTGCGTCTTGACCCGCGCCGTGAGTTCCCGTGTCGGCTCTTCATCGCGGTCAAAAAGAACCTTCCCGTCCTCCGTTACCGTGATAGAAACGATGTGCGGGCGCGTGTCATGTTGAGCCGTCGCCGCCTGCGGAAGGCTCACCTGTACCGTGCTCGCGTTCACCATATACATCGTGCTGAGCATGAAGAATACGAGCAGGAAGAGCATGATGTCGATCATCGGGATAATCATGACGAGCGGCTCGCGCACATCATGAAAATTACGACGCATGAGAACGCCCTCCATCCGCAGCAACAAATCCGGCGAGCAAGGTGTTCATCGTCTTTTCGAGCAATGTCAGCATCGTATCCATGCGCTGGGCAAAGTAGGTATGGACAACGAGTGCGAAAATCGCAACGAGAAGCCCCGTCGCCGTTGCAATGAGCGCCTCCCCGATGCCGCCTGTGATCGCCATCGGCTGACCTGCCTGCAGGTTGAACACACTGAACGACTGGATCATACCTGAGATCGTGCCGAGAAGACCGAGGAGCGGCGCAAGCGTAACGATCGTCGAAAGATAGTTCAGACGTGCGCGCAGAAGCATTGCCGCCTCGCCGTAAACAGCCTCAAGCGTCATGGGGACATCCTCCCCTGCCGCACGTGCATCAAGTGCACTGTTCACAAGATAGGCGACCATATTGTCCTTGCCCTCGGCGGCAGATGCAGCTTCATCCACCTTCCTCTTACGAAGCGAGGCGGATACTTCCGCCTCAAGTTCCTGTGCTCCCTTCGCTGCACGACGATAGAGCAAAAAGCGGTCAATCGCAATCGCTGCCACTGAGAGAGAGCACAGGAGCAGCAGATACATGACGGGACCGCCTTTTTCAAAGAGTTCTGCACTGGTCAAAAAGAACACCTTCCTTGTCAAATATACGGAAATATGCGTGATTACCTATGGATTCGTCGTATACCATCGAGAATGATATACCTTGCTATATGTAAATCGGTACTAAGTATAGCTCTATGGAGAGTGATTGTCAATACAAGTTTAATGAAATTATCATTATCAATCCTCATTCATGTGGATCCTTATAGGATTCTGCCAACTTCTGAAAACGCGGCAAGGCGCGTTCAATCATCGCAGTGTGCACACAATATGCCGCGCGGAAGTAGCCGGGACAGCCAAAATCCCTGCCCGGCACAAGGAGCAGATCAAATTCTCGCGCCCGTGCACAAAATGCAGCATCGTCCTCCTCAAGAGCCTTTGGGAAGAGGTAGAACGCACCTTGCGGGCGCATGCAGGAAAATCCCGATGCAGACAGCCCTTCGTAGAGCAGCTTTGCATTGTGCGCATAGGTACTCAGATCGGCATTTCTTCCTGCGCAGCGCGCGATAACGAGCTGCCAGAGTGACGGCGCATTGACGTGCGTAAGGACACGCGCCGCACCCGCGATCGCACCGTAGATACGCGCAAAGTCCGCAACCTTATCCGGCACAACGATGTAGCCGATGCGTTCTCCCGGCAAGGAGAAGGATTTGCTGTAGGAGTAGCAGACAATCGTATTGTCGTAAAGAAGTGGAATGTACGGAACGGTCAGACTGTCATAAACGATCTCGCGATAGGGTTCATCCGCGATGATAAAGATCGGATGCCCGAACTCCGTTTCCTTTTTGCGTAAAAGTTCCGCAAGTTGGCGAAGTGTTTCCCCACTGTAGACCGCACCGCTCGGATTGTTCGGGGAGTTGATAATGACAGCTTTCGTATGCTGTGTGATTGCCTCCGCGAGCGCTGCGAAATCGATCTGAAAATCATCGGTTTTTGCAGGCACAACAATGAGCTTCCCCCCGCATGCCTCGACAAAGACACGGTACTCGGGGAAGAAGGGAGCAATCGTGACGAACTCGTCCCCCGCCTCCGCGAATGCCTTGAACGTAATTGTTATGGACGCTGCCGCCCCCGCCGTGAGGAAGAGATTTTTTCCCGTGAATTCCATGCCGAATCTCTTGTTCAGATCAGCAGCAAGCACCTCACGTACATGGGGCTTGCCGGGCGCAATCGTATAGCCGTGCACCTCCATCGGGTCACTGTGTGTGAGGATATCTATCGCCGCATCTCGAATGAAGTCCGGTGTCGGTACATTGGGATTTCCGAGGCTGAAATCAAAGACATTCTCCGCGCCGACCTCCGCCGCACGCTTCTGCCCATATTCGAAGATTGTGCGTATGGTCGATTTCTTCGTTCCGAGTTCGTACATCTGCTCAGAGACCATGGTATGCTCCTTTCCAAAAACAAATACCCCTGCCACCGTAAGCAGCAGGGGCGTTTCACCCATTACTCACGCATTCCGCAAAAACACATCGTAGCCCTTCTTCATCTCATAGATGTCAGCCTTGCTCGTGACCTCCCACGGCGCGTGCATGCTCATCACGGCGACACCGTTGTCGATCACGTCCATGCCGTAGCGCGCCATGATGTAGGCGATCGTACCGCCCCCGCCGAGATCGACGCGACCGAGTTCCGCAAGCTGATAGCTGACGCCGTTCGCATCCATCATGCCGCGCAGCTGCCCGAGATACTCCGCACTCGCATCGCTCGAGCCGGACTTTCCGCGCGCACCCGTGAACTTGTTGAACACCATGCCGCGCCCGAGGTAGGCGACGTTCTTCTTCTCGAATGCGTCTGCATAGAGCCCATCGTACGCACTCGACACATCCGAGGAGAGCATCTTCGAGTGCGCAAGCGTGCGGCGAAGCGCAAGCTCCGTATACTGCCCGCAGGCGGAGAGCAGTTCCGCGACCATGTTCTCAAAGAAACGCGAATGCATGCCTGTTGCACCAACACTGCCGATCTCCTCCTTGTCCACGAGGAGACAGCACGCCGTGCGCTTTGGCATATCTGTCTCAAGCATGGAGCGGAGTGCGGTATAGGAGCAGACGCGGTCATCCTGCCCGTAGCCGAGCACCATGCTGCGATCAAAGCCAAGCTCCCGCGCACGCCCCGCCGGAACAAGGGTCAGCTCCGCCGAGTTAAAGTCCTCCTCAGCAATATCGTAATGTTCCTTGAGGAGTGCGAGGATACCGTCCTTGACGGATTCCTTATCGTCTTTTTTCAGTGGATAACCGCCGATGAGGACATCCAGCTTCTCGCCCTCAATGACCTTCGACGCCTTTTTCTCAAGCTGTTCCTGCGAGAGATGGATGAGCAGGTCGGTCACACAGAAAACGGGATCGTCCGCCTTTTCTCCAAGCGTGATCTCCACAACCGTGCCGTCCTTCTTCACGACGACGCCGTGCAGGGCAAGCGGAATCGTCACCCACTGATACTTCTTGATGCCGCCGTAGTAATGCGTATCGAAATAGGCAAGCCCGTTATCCTCGTACAGCGGGGTCTGCTTCACATCAAGGCGGCAGGTGTCGATGTGCGCGCCGAGGATGTTCATGCCGTGCTCCATCGGCTCCGTCCCGATATGGAAGAGGACGATCGCCTTCTTCATATTGACGGCATAGACCTTGTCGCCCGCCTTGAGCTTGGTGCCCGCCGCAATCACGTCTGCAAAGTCGCGGTAGCCCGCCGTCTGCGCCAGACGTACCGCCTCCGTTACGCTCTCGCGCTCGGTCTTGCAGTCCGAGAGAAAGTCAATGTAGCCGCGTGCAAATTCATCTACTGCTGCGCGCTCCTCCGGCGTATACTTCAACCAGACCGAAGTCTTCTTATCGTCACTCATATATATCCCTTTCTATCGTTCCCACGCATCACGCAGAATATTTATAAATTCATCCTTTGATGCCGAGCGGTTAAATCGCTCACGCAGCTCCGCGCTGCCCGAGAGCCCGCGTGTGTACCACGCCGCATGCTTTCGCATCTCACGGATGCCGACATACTCGCCCTTGTAGTGCACGAGCAGGTCGAGGTGCCGCAGAATCACCTGTGCACGCTCCGTCAGCGTCGGCGGGGGAAGTTCTTCCCCCGTGCGCAGCCAGTGGATGAGCTGCGGGAAAATCCACGGATTCCCCTGTGCTCCACGCCCGATCATCACTGCATCCGCGCCCGTAATGTCGAGTGCACGCGCAAGATCGGCGGGGCGGCGCACATCGCCGCTCACGATCACGGGAATTTGCACGGCGCGTTTCACCTCAGCGATCGCCGCATAGTCCGCATTGCCACTGTAGAACTGCGCGCGCGTACGCCCGTGCACGGCGACGGCATCCACGCCGACCGCCTCCGCCATCCGCGCAATCTCCACGGCGTTGCGCGAGGTATCGTCCCAGCCGAGCCGCATCTTCACCGTGAACGGCAGCTTCGTCGCACGGCGAATCGCCGTAAGGATCTCCTCCGCCTTTTTCGGCTCACACATCAGAGCCGAGCCCTCACCGTTCTTCACGACCTTCGGCGCGGGACAGCCCATGTTGAAGTCGAGAATATCCGCCGTGCCGATCTCCTCGATGTAGGCGGCCGCCTCTGCCGCCATCTCCGCCGACTTTGCGAAGATCTGCATTGCGATTGGGCGTTCCTCCGGCTCCGTTTGGAGCATTTTCATCGTGTGCTCATTGCGGTAGTGAATGCCCTGACTGCTCACCATCTCCGCAAACGCGAGCGGACAGCCCATGTCGTGCGCGATGATGCGGTACGCGCGATCCGTCACACCCGCCATCGGCGCAAGAAAGACGGGATCATCAAACGTGAACGCGCCTATTTTCATCGGTTTCACGGCTGATTCCGCTCGTAGAGGACGCGCAGTCCCGTAAGTGTCAGGAAGTGATCGACCTTGTCAATCGTCTGCGACTCCTTTGCCACCATGCGGGCAAAGCCGCCCGTTGCGACCACCTTCATTTCCATCGCGAGCTCTGCCTTGACGCGGCGCACAATCTCGTCGATCTGCCCGACATAGCCGTAGATGATGCCCGCCTGCATCCCCTGTATTGTGCTGCGGCAGACGACCGTCTTCGGCGGCACAAGCTCGATGCGCGGCAGCTGCGCCGCCCGCTGAAAGAGCGCTTCGGCACTCGATCCAAGTCCCGGCGCGATGACACCGCCGAGGAAATCCCCGTTCTCCGCCACAATGTCGAACGTCGTCGCCGTCCCAATGTCGATGACAATGAGCGGTCCGCCGTACTGCTCGTGCGCGCCGATGACATTCACAATGCGGTCGGCGCCGATTGCGCGCGGATTTTCATAGTTCAGGCGTATCCCGGTTCGTATGCCGGGGCCTACGATCAGCGGGCGGATGCGGAAGTAGCGCTCGCACATCTTCCGCATGGGCACGACAAGCGGCGGCACGACCGAGGAGATGATGATCGCATGAATGTCCGACATCTGAATGCCCTGATAACGGAACAATTCATTGAAAAGGATTCCATACTCGTCGCCCGTCTTCTGCCGATCTGTCGAGATGCGCCAATGCCGCAGAAGTTTTTTCCCCTCATACGCGCCCATGACGATATTGCTGTTGCCGATGTCCAGTACTAGCAGCAAGTTCTTTCCTCCGTACTATTTCTTCGGGCGGATGGACACATCCCCCGCCAACACACGCCTTCTCCCAGCCTCTGTATCAATCAGGAGCGCCCCCTCCTCATCAATATCCGCCGCAACGCCCTCGAACTCCTCGCCCGCAGGCGCAATCACGCGGACGATCTGGCCGAGTGTCACCGCATAGTCCCGCCACGCCGCGAGCACGGGCGCAAAGCCCTGCTGCTGCACATCCGCATAGAGCTCGTCGAGTGCGCGCAGGAGCTCTTGCAAAAATGCCACGCGCGGCAGCGGCTCGCCCTTCATCTGCATCAGCGAGGTCGCAACCGACCGCAGTTCCTCAGGAAAATCCTCATTTGCAATGTTCACGTTGATGCCGATGCCGATCACAACGTAGTTCACGCGATCCATCTCCGCGCTCATCTCCGTCAAGATTCCGACCAGTTTGCGCCCGTCGTGCATAATGTCGTTCGGCCACTTGATCGCCGCGCGCAGACCGAACCGCTCCATCGCGCGCGCAACTGCCACCGCCGCCATCAGTGTGCACTTTGGCGCATCCTGCGGCAGGAACGTCGGACGCAGGAGGATGCTCACCCAGATGCCCTTGCCGGGCGGCGAGAAGAACGCGCGCTCCATGCGCCCTCGTCCCGTTCCTTGACTGTCGGCAACGACAACGGTACCATCCTCTGCCCCCTCACGCGCAAGGTCTTTGAGCACAAGATTGGTCGAGTCCACCGCATCATAGGCGATGATCTTTCGCCCGATGAGCTGCGTATCGAGCTCCTGCGCGATCTCCGCCTCGATCAGGCGATCCGGCGTCGAGCGCAGAACATATCCGCTGCGCGGTGCACTCGAGATATCATAGCCCGCATCGCGCAGTGCCGCGATCTTCTTCCACACCGCCGCGCGTGTCACACCGAGCCGCTCCGCCATCTTTTCACCGGAGATATAACCGCCCGCTGTCCGCAGAAGCTCCAACACGTCCCCGCTCATCACATACCTCCGATCAAAAAGCCGTTATCCGCCCCATTATAGCGCAGATAACGGCTTCCCGCCACAAAAATATAAATAAACTTTCTACGCGCGCTGCACACGGAAAAGCCATTGATATGTATCCAAATCCTCGGGATTCACATGAACACTGCGGAGGGAAAGGATCTCTTCACGGAAGATTTTCCAATCCCCCTCAAGGGGCGGTTGCTGTGCTCGGATCTCATCAATGACAAGATCTGCGCCTTCAAACAGTTTGACGATCTCAGATTTCGTAAAAAAGCGAAAGTGCGTGTGGTCGAGCAACCCCATATTCTCATACGTCCAGCGTCCGCAGAGTACATTGTAGAGATTACTGAGATGCGCTACATTTGGAATACTCGCAATGATCGCCCCGCCCGGCACGAGAAGCTCGCGCATATTGTGGATTGCCGTCCACGGTTCCAGCAAATGCTCAACTACATCCCCCATGATGATGTAATCAAATCGTTCCGGAATATCAACGGGATCGAGTTGCTCCACATTCATGGAGAGAATCTTTGCGAATGGCGCCGCAATCGTAGCAGCATTCTCATTCAGCTCAACTCCATAAAGCCGCGTTGAAGGATTTCGAGTTCCAATCACTCTCAGTGTCGCACCGCAGGCGCATCCAATCTCCAAAATGCGCAGCCCCTCACGCGACAGATCCATCATCGGAAAAAGATCCGTACGTACCTGGAAGGAATAGTCGAGAGAAACGCCCCACTTCGAATAAAAAAGCGAACGCTCTCGTTGCCGTAACTGCTCATACGACTCCATATCCTGTACATGAACACTGTCATTATGGTGAATGTATACGCTTGGCAGCGCACAGATTTCATACCCCGCACGCGTCATTCGAACCGTGTAATCATACGACGCAAGTGCCGGCACAGAATACGCCTCGTCGAGGAATCCCGCTGCCTCAACCACATCACGCCGCACCATGAGCGCAAACATCTCTGCAACAATCAGAGGAAAGATCTTTTCTCTATTCCGTGTCCGAATATCTTCCGCTACTGCGACAAAAGCCTCCCACGAATGATAATCCGTATCCGGCAGATACTGCGTCCTCTCATACGTACGCGGAGCAACGACACATACCGCCCCCCTCGCAGTATCCCCGATCAGTGCATCCAACATATCCTCTGCCGTATGTGGAGCAATTAGAACATCCGCATGTAGGAAGAGCAGGGCCTCGCCCACGGATGCACGAATCCCCATGTTTACTGCATGAGAGAATCCACGATGCTCTTCCGTACGGAGAACACACACATCATCCGCCGCAGGGATCACAACGCGCTCGTTGGCGAAAGATCCATCGTCGACGATAATCACCTCATACGGCAGGCGCACGGTTTTCCGTATGGTCAGCAGACACTGATTGATCTGTGCGCTCATATTGTATACAGGGATAATAATGCTTAACTTTGCCATCGCTTCCTCATTATCCTAAGCAGGATATCCGACCTGCATTTTCCTCCCCAGAGCTACGCCCACAGTTTCCAAGGAGCATCACCTCTCTCCCAACGATCTTCCAGTCGAATCTTATCGCGCTGCGTATCCATGCACTGCCAAAAGCCCGTATGCTTGTAGGCATGAAGCCCACCTTCCTGCGCAATGGTTTCGAGCGGTTTCGTTTCAAAAACACACGAATCCTCATCACGCAGATAGTTGAAAACGGTCGGCTCAAGCACCATAAAGCCGCCGTTAATCCAGCCACCGTCCTCCTTTGCCTTTTCGACA
>CALALM010000228.1 GCA_937925565.1 uncultured Centipeda sp. | reverse complement strand
GCTTCCACCGTCTCAAGGATCTTTTCCTTTTTATCTTCGATGGCCGATTCGATCTGCCCGTAGCTCTGTGCAAGCTCAAGGCTCTCGATGAATCCCTTCTTCACGCGCTCGGCATGGGCGATGATGCTGTCTGGCTCCATGCGTTCGAGCATGGCACGCACCTCGGGCGCGGGAGGCTCTCCTGTCGCATCGAGATACGAGACGATGAGACGCGCCGAGCCGAGGGCGTCGCTCCCATCGAGGATCTCCTGCAGGCGCACGGCGAAGGCGGGTTTTTCCGCTGCAAAATGCTGCTCAATGCGCCGCAGGGGGAAGAAACTTTCGAGGTTGCCGACAGGCTGCGTGACGCGCGGCAGGAAGTCTTCGTCGAGCAGCACGTACGGCGTCCGCAGGAAGTCGGCGTAGAAGAAGCGCTGCTCCTTCTCGTCGTAGTCGCCGCGCAGACGGCGCACGATCTCGCCGATCGTATGGGAAAGGACATGCCGCTCCCACGTGGGAAGAGCTGTCTCTTGGACGGACTCCTGCGCCTTTTCCAGCTGTTCGAGGAGCCTCCCGTGCATCTTGCGGTAGGCGGGCAGGCTGCTGTTCGTATCGTTGAGGCCGAGTGCTTCAGAGCATTTCACCCACTCGATCAAAAGGACGGCGATTCTCTCCAAAAGGTTTTGCAGACGTTTGCGATAGCCCCCGATGAGTTTGTCCGTCATCTTGCTGATCAGGACGAGTTTAGCCGCTTCGTACCAGGAATCGTCAATTAGACGGTCAATCTTGTTCATGCTGATATTTTGCACTTCGACGTTGGGAGAGCCGTCTTCGGTGGGTTCAAGGAACATATCCATCACATAACTGCGAACAAGGTCGAAAGCCTCCTTGCTGCTTTCGGCGACAAAGTGCAGGACTTCAGCAAGATCTCCCCTGGCAGTGAAAATCAGCCTCTGCGTCTCGAAGAAACGGCGGTTGTTGACCTTCTCAGCCTTATGACTATGCACGAATTTATCCTCGTACTCCTTTGCGCTCACCTGCAGTTCCTTGAGGCGCTTCTCCAGGCGGCTCTTGTCCTTGAGCCGATAGTCGGCATACTTGTCGACGCCGCTCCTTTCATCCTTCTTGAACTGCATCAAAGTGTAAAGCGCATCGTTGAGTCCCGCCGTTTCCTTCAGGAAATCAAAGCTTTTCGCCATGTCGAGGAGACTCTGCATGCCGTAGTCATAAGGCGTATGATCGAGATAGAAGTTCCAGAGCATGGCGGAGACGGCCAATCCTTCATGCGGTTCGCCCATGCTCTGCGTGAAATAGACGTCCGTGAGAATGTCGGAGGAATAGCGGACTTTCTGCAGCGGTGCAAAGAGCGCGTAGGCAAGCTCCTGATTCAGCTGCTTCCACGAATCCGGCGCGAAGTGCGCCGCAGCATGAAGGTACGCCGAGGCACTGGCGAAATCGCCGTGCTCCAGCATCGCATGGAGATTCTGCTCGACGGACATGCCTTTCATGATCGCGCTCACGCCGGGGAGCGCAGCGGCTTTGGCAGAGACAGAAGCTGCTTCTTCGGCAGACGGCTCCCCGACTGTCGGAATCGCGGCAGTCGCAGCGGGCGGCGTCTCCTGTGCAGCCGATACCGCATCTTCCGCCATCGGCCGTGCCGTCGTCGACTCCGTCGCCATCGGCTGCGTCGGCTCGGCGGCGATCGTCGCTGCGTCAGCCGTCGGCGTCTCCGTCACGAGTTGCACCCGCGCCGATGCGGCTTCCATCGTCGGCATTTCTTCTGAAGCCGCGCCTTCGCCTAAAGCCTCTTCGTCGCTCGCTCCTCTCGCATCTGCCGAGGCGCTTTTCGGCTCCTGCAGACTGTCTGCAGCCGTGTTTTCTTTCAGAGCGTCGCCTTCCGGAGCGGTGTCTCCCGCACCTTCCGCGCGAACCTTCGCTTCATCGGCGCTCGTCTCTTGCCACACATCTTCTTCCCAGACATAC
>CALALM010000227.1 GCA_937925565.1 uncultured Centipeda sp. | reverse complement strand
AAGCCGGAGTTTATGATTATCCCGATGATCGACATTATTTTCTTCCTGCTCGTCTTCTTCATGATGAACAGCCTGCAGACGGTTGCACAAAAGGCACTTGCCGTTCAGCTGCCGCAGGCACAGAGCGCAACGGCTCCGGCACAGCTCCCTATCATCATGACGATTGACGAGGAGGGACACATCACGATCGACAACAATCCCGTGAGCATCACGGAGTCAGAGGCAATCATGAAGCGCCATATGGAGGAGAACCCGAACGCGGCGGTTGTCCTGCAGGCGGATAAGCGCACGGCACACGGACAGGTCGTCGCGGTCATGGATATGCTCAAAGGAGCGGGGGTTAAAAAGCTCTCGATAGCCGCGCAGCAGAAGGGATAGATATATGGATCAACACCTTTCATGGGGGAAAGCCTATATCGTCTCTGCCGCCGTGCACTTTGTGATCTTTCTCCTGCTCGCCGTCGCACTTGCCGTGGTCGTTGCCGAAAAGGAGCAGCAGGTCTACGAGATCGACCTGCAGGCCTCTGACTTCAGTCAGGGCAGCGGACACGAGGGGGGCGGCGGAAGCGCCGAAAACCTATTCCCTGAGCCGCTCAAGGCGGAGGAAGTCGCAAAGCGCGTCGAGACGGTGCAGCAGACCATTCCACCGATCACACCACCGACCGAAGCCGTCGTCCCAACACCGGAGGCAATAACGGTGCCACAGGCGGCATCATCGCCGGAGTCTTCGACCTCTGACGCTGCACCTGCCGCCCCATCCAGTGCTTCCTCGGGCAGTGGAAGTGGCTCCAGTGGCGGCACCGGAGCCGGCACTGGCACTGGCACCGGTTCCGGTACGGGCAGTGGCAATGGAACAGGTGACGGACAGGGCGTCGGTGAAGGCTCCGGCGCGGGGCAGGGATCGGGCGACGGTAACGTCTCCGGCACAGGTAGTGCTCCATTTGACACGAACGGATTCTGGGCAGCGGTCAACGCGAACAAGGAGTATCCCTACATGGCGATGAAGCGTCGCCTCGAGGGAACGACGACGATCGTCACGACGATCAGCGCCTCCGGCGACATCACAAGTGTCTCCGTCGCCTCGTCCTCGGGACACGGTATGCTCGACGATGCGGCAGTCGCCGCGGCATATGCCGTCGGCAACTACCCAAATCCGACAGGCGGAACGGTGTCTGTCACCACAAATGTAAGTTTCAGTATTCGATAATATTGCAATAAAATAGCTGTGATGGAATTTTCCCGCCACAGCTATTTTATTGCAATTATTTTTCCTCAAGCAGCTGCACGAGCTCATCGTAGTCCTTCTGTAGCTGATCGTAATCATCCATCAGTTGCAGCACCGTGAGTGCGGCGATGCGTTGCACGTCGAAGCTTCGCACTTTCTTCGACATCTCCTTGATCCGACGGTCACTCTCCGCCGCAAGTCGCTTGAGCCGTTCAGGATCATCTGTTTTGAGCTGATAGGTCTGCCCAAACATCTCGAGCACAACCCGCTGAGGCTGCCTTTTCTCCTCTGCCATGGCTCTCACCGCCTTTTATGCACGCAGTTGCGCATGAAGCTGACTCTGCACGGCATCGAGGATGTCCGCAAACGCCGCGTCCACTTCCTTATCGGTCAGTGTCTTATCATCGGACTGGAAATGCAAGTGGAATGCCATGCTCTTCTTGCCGTGCCCGACCTGTTTGCCCACATAAACATCAAAGAGGGTTGCACTGCGGAAGAATTTGCCGCCCTTCTTCGCAATGACACACTCAATCTCCGCCGCCGTGAGTCCTGCATCAACGAGAATCGCAAGGTCGCGTGTCGATGCAGGATATTTCGGCAGCGCCGTAATCGTACTCTTCTTTTTGCGGTAACGCAGGAGAGTATCGACCTCCATCTCGAAGACGTAGACACTCTGCGCGATGCCGAAGTTCGTGGCGACAGTCGGATGAATCTCGCCGAGGGTCGCAATCACATCACGCCCCTTCTTAAAAAACGCCGTCTTGCCGGGGTGCATGGCAAAATGCACACCGCGCTCCACCGTGTATTTCTGCACGCCGATCGCACTGAGGAAGCGCTCGAGAATTCCTTTTATATCGTAAAAATCGACCTGTGCATTGTCCGCGACCTGCACCTCATGACCGCCAAACCATTCCTGTACGTGTTCAACTCCG
>CALALM010000226.1 GCA_937925565.1 uncultured Centipeda sp. | reverse complement strand
CGGGAGACTCCTTGGAGCCCCTCAACCTTGATGTTGTTGGGATCACTGTTGGTGATGGCAGCAGCTGCCTCCATAAGAGTAAACCTGTCGCCCTTCTCGAGTTTGGACGCACCGCCGTCACGGCCGATGCGGACGGCAATGCCGGCGATATCCTTGCCCGCAGCGTTCAGCCGCAGCAGGGCATGCTGCGATGAGGGATCGCGCGGCGCGTTCTCCATGTAAAAGTGGAGGTTCTGTACACCCGCGAAGTCCTGGATCATACTTGTCCGTGTGCCGTAGTAAGCCGCAAGAGTATTGTTCGTTCCGCCCGGCGTACCGTTGATGCTGCCGCCTGTGACTGTCCCCGCAACCGTTGCTGACTTGAGCCGGATGACATTCCCGTCTGCCGACGATCCATACCCGCCCGTGACATTTCCCGTCACGGTATACCCGTCGATGCCGACGGTGTTCGCATAGGCTCTGCCCGCTGCAGAAGCAGTATAGCCGCCATAGATATTGGCAGTCGTATCGCCCGTGACGGAGACCGTATTATCGTGGCTGTCATTCTTGTCCGCTGCCGTTGTTCCCGCACCTCGGGTATATCCGCCGTAAATATTCGAATACAGCCCTCCCGAAATGGAAATGTTGTTGCGGCGCGTAGAGTTGCCGAGCTCAGAACGTCCGCCCCATGCATTATGGATGCCGCCCATATCTCCATCCGCATATGCGGCCGCATCGCGATAGGTGTACTCATTGATCAGAATCCGTCTGACGCCTGTCCCCGTTCCCGTATCGCTTGTCAGCACCTGTTCCGTCTTGTCGAGGGTGATGCCGCGCTGCACAAAGTCAGAGAAATTCATCGCGCGATTGCTTCGGATGAGGGTGCGTGTTCCGCCCGGGCTGTTCGTCCAGTGGATCGCATTCCAATCGAAATAGCTGTCCTCCCCCGGGCTCGTCAAATAAAGCGCCTCTCCCGCCGCATCGATCCCGGAAAGATCAAAGTTCAGCGTCTGAAAACCACTGATGAGGCCTGCCGAATTGCGGCCCTTCGTGTTCAGCGTATTGCCCGTGCCGGCAAGCGACCCGCCGCGGAGCGCCGCATCAACATGGGAGCTGTTCATATTGACGATATTGTCATTTGTTGTGATTACGCCGGTGCCGCCGATCACGGCTCCCACTGTCACATGATTCAGATTGACAACATTTCCGTTTGCCGCTCCGCTGTCACTGTGTCCGCCCCAGACGGCATCTGCACCACTCGCATTCACAGTCACCGTATTGCGGCTTGCCTCGCCGCTGGTGATACCCCTGGTGCGGCCCCCGTAAATAACGTGCGCATGCGGATCTGCCGCCCCTGTCTTGATAAAGAAAACAGTGTTGCCGTACGCCTTTCCTCCGTCCGACTCGGTACAGCCGCCGTAGATATTCACCGCCGCACCGCCCGTGAAGATGAGCTTGTTATTGTGGCTGTCGTTCCTGTCCGCCTTATCTGTGCCCGTTCCTGTCGTCCAGCCGCCGTAGACATCATCGTAAGTGCCGCTCAGCGTAATCTCGTTCATGCGCGTGGAGTCTCCGATCCTCGAGCGTCCGCCGTAAGCAAGTATCTTGCTGTTCTCCGTGACCACGACAGGAGTCGTCCCCCCCTCATACACATCACTGGCACACGCCGGCCTCGCAGGGAAAATGCCGAGACCGCCCGTTGAAACAGCGAGCGTGATGAGGAGCGCCAGCCTGCGCATCCGATTTCTTTCTCCGGACATTTGCATCGCCTCCTTTGCGATTCGGCTCTCCACAGGGCAGATCCGCTCATCGCTGCGAGAGCCTTCATGCACATAGATCGTCCTTTTTAATTATATCATAAAAAAGAGCAAAAATATCCTAATATATTACAATTCAGGACACAACAAGCAAAATATTTATTTTTAAGAAATCAAAAACCGCCTTCCCATGCGGGAAAGCGGTT
>CALALM010000225.1 GCA_937925565.1 uncultured Centipeda sp. | reverse complement strand
TGTTCTGCAGACCCCCAATGATCCCGCCCGCCTTGTCCGTCATCGTGCGTGCGTTATGGATGAGGGCACGCGCATCCTCCTGCGTCTGCTTATCAGCTGCAACTGCCTCGATGCCCTCGGCAATGCGCAGGATGCGCTCGGAGGACTCAGTGATGTTCGCGAGGGTCTTTCGGAGATTCTCTGCGGTCTGCGGGTCGGCACCGACGGTCTCAAGGTTCGCCATGATGCGCTCGACGCTCGCCGTGGTCTGTGCAAGATTCGCCGACATCGCGTTCATATTTGCGAGCATGGCATGCAGGTCGCCACGGTTCTCGTTCGCCATCTGCTCAAGCGTCGCCGTCAGCCCGTCGAGATGTGCCGTCATCTGCTCCATATTGACGACGAGCTGCACCATCGAGGTCTGGAAGCCGGGTGCGCCGACGATGTTGTTGATGGATGTGAGCATCGCCTCGACCTGAATGATCATCTTGTTCAGTTCGGTGAACATGGTGTCCATGCCCATCTCATCCGTGCCGTAGAGGTAGTCACCATTTGCGTAAAAGTCCGTATGGGCAGACGGCGTGATGATGACGAATTTATCCCCCATAATGCCGGGCTGTCCGATGGTAATGGACGAGCCGCGCGGGATCTTTACCCCATCCTGTATACGCATGGAGACGGTGACCCCCGTTCCGTCGTTCACGATCTCCTCCACCTGCCCGACGGGAACGCCCGAGAGGAGCACCTGCGCCTCAGGATTCAGCCCAACGGCACGCCCGAAGCCTGCATAGAGCATATAGTCCTGCCCGCCGCCAAGGCGCAGCCCGCCAAAGAACATAATCACGGCGATGAGGAGTGCGACTCCCCCGAGCGTAAACGCCCCAACCTTTGCCTCAGCACTCATGCTCCTGCCTCCCTTCGATGGTGCAGCGTACGGAAAAACGCCTGAACACGCTCATCTTTGATATCCTGAAAACGCTCCGCCGTATCTACGGCGATGAGCTCCCCGTCGTAGATCATCGCGATGCGGTCGGAAATCCGGCTCGCACTCGCCATGTCATGTGTGACGACGACGGAAGTCACGTCGAGTTTCCGCTGCATGTCGATGATGAGCTCGTCGATCTTCGCCGTCATGATGGGATCGAGTCCTGAACTTGGCTCGTCGTAGAAAATGATCTCGGGATCCGTGGCGATCGCACGCGCGAGTCCCACGCGCTTCTTCATACCGCCCGAGAGTTCCTGCGGCATGAGCGATGCCGCATCCGGAAGCCCGACGAGCTCCAGCTTCTCGGCGACAATGCGCGCAATCTCATTGTTACTTTTATCTGTATGCTCGCGCAGACCAAAGGCGACGTTCTCCCCGACGCTCATCGAGTCAAAGAGTGCAGAGTATTGAAAGACCATCCCCATACGCAGCCGCACGCGGTCGAGTGCATTCTCATTGAGCATGGTGATGTTCTCACCGCCGAT
>CALALM010000224.1 GCA_937925565.1 uncultured Centipeda sp. | reverse complement strand
TTGCGCGCGGCGAGGCTGCGCATCTGCGCGAGGAGGTCGGCGTTCGCCGCCGTGAACTCGTGGCGTGCCGCCCATTTGCGCCGCACCTCCTTGAGGACGCTCGCAGTTGTGATGTCCTGCAGGTCGTTGACGGGCTTCTCGCCGATGGAGCGGAGGAAGCGGTCGACCTTGGGATCGTAGGAAATGCCGATCATGGGGACGCCCATGACGCCCGCAAAGATGAGCGCATGTAAACGAACCCCGATCATCAGATCCATGTTCGCGACGAGGGAGAGCAGTTCGCTCGTACTGTACTCGTCATCGAGGACGGTGCTCTCCTCCTGCGTCCATGCGGCGATGGTCTTTGCCGTCTTGACATCCTCGGGGTACTGCATGGGGAGAAAGATGACGCGCGCATCGAATTCACGCACGATGGCGTCGCTGATCTCGGCGAGGATCTCCTTGTAGTGCTGCCAGCCCTGCCAGTCGCGCACGGAGATGCCGACGACGGGCTTTGCACCGTCCGCCCCATAGCGACTGAGGATGGCACGCCCCGTCTCGCGACCGACGGGATGGATGCCGAGCACGGGATCTGCCGTACACTCCATCGGCGGGCGTGTGATGCCGAGGCGGCGCAGCTCCGCCATCGAGCCCTCGTCGCGGACCGTGATCAGGGAGACGCGGTTGCCGAGCCAGCGCATGCAGCGGCAGGCAAATCGTCCCGTGACGGGGCCGATGCCCTGCGCATAGAGCATGACGCGCTTGCCGAGGAGGAGGGCGAGCAGGATGATGCCCATGTAGTAGTAGAGGCTGCGGCGGCTCGTGACGTTCTGCAGGAGGCTGCCGCCGCCGCTGATGAGAAGATCGGTGCGGCGCAGTGCCCCGAGGATTCCGCTCACATCAAGAGAGCCAACCGCGTGCACGCCGTGGCGCCGCTCGGTGTCCGCAGGATCCGCACTGATGACGGTAATATGAAGTTCCGGGTCCAAATCCGCGAGTACTTCGAGCATCGCCGCGAGCATGGCTTCATCGCCCGCGTTCTTTGCACCGTAGTACCCCGATACAACGATCCGCTTCATCGGGTGAAATGCCCTCCGTTTCCCATTCCTATGACGATCTTCCTTTATTGCTCAAAGCTCCCCTTCGCCCTTGCAAGGGCGTGCACGCACAAATTCAGACCGCCCTCCGCACACGCTCCAGCAGATGATTCCACGCCGCCACCAGCGCCACGAGCACGGCGCCGATCGCACCGCCGAGGAAGACACCGCCGATGCCGCGTACCAGTGACATCTCCACAGGAGTCCTCATATGCGCGAAGGTCTCCACCATCGACCCCTGACCGATGGTCGCGGCGAGCACGAGCCCGAAGATGATCCACGTCTTCCACTGCCGCGCCGCGCCGTAGAGCGCGAGCAGGAATGCGGGATGTCCGATCAGGAACTCCTTCGTACGCGGGCGTGCGTAGAAGATCTGCTCGAGCGCTGCACGCATCTTCAGCTCGATGCCGGGCACGGGCATGCCCGAGGTGTGTCCACTGCGCAGGACCAAAACGACAAGCGCCCCGAGTAGGACAAGCCCGCCGAGAAGCGAGCCGACGCGCACGGGCGTCCCCATAATCTCGCGCAGCTGTCCGAGAACGCCCGCTGAGGCGTCGAACTGCCCGTCAAAGATGTCGAACCGCTGCAGGAAGGCAGCAGCGACGAGGATCATCGGCAGGACAAAGGTCAGCTTGATCCCGCGGAAGATGTCGAACTCAAGGAGATAGCGCGTATCCGCGAGCGCACCCGAGAGATAGGAGGCACCGATCATCGACAGCGCACTCGTGATGCCGAGGAGCACCAGCCCCGCGACGAGGATGCGCCAGAGAGGCGTATCCTTGGGGAAGCGCCGCGTGCGCAGGAGATCGAGCAGTGCCACGATGGCGAGCGCGGGGAAGAGATTTGCGCTTGCGAGTGCCGCGACAAGGCGCACCTTGCTGCCTGCACCGATGAGGATGGGCATCATGGAGATGAGCGCCGCCACCGCGAAACAGAGCAGGACGACCTTTCGCCGTCGGTTCAGTGCGGGGATGACGAGCGAGAGATAGAGCACGCCCGCCGCCGCGATACCCATGATGACGAGCGCACGCAGCACGCGCGACGGCTCGTACGAGGCGAACATGCCCGCACGGCCGATCTTGAACCCCTTTGCCTCAAGCGCCGCACGCGTATCGGCGAAGTACTTCATGTTCGTCTCGAGGAGTGTCATGTTCGGCGCAGGCTCCTCGTAGATGCGCAGGAGATTGATGCGGATGTTCCGCTCCTCGTCCGTCGTCTCCCAGCGCTCGACGGCGGCGTCGATCTTGAGTTTTTTCAATTCATCCAGAGGGATGCTGTAGAGACGCGCGACATGGTCGTAGCCGACGCCCTTCGCGATCTCGTCCATGCCCTGCTGCTTGTAAAACTGCAGCTGAGTCACGCCCTCGATCAGACCGAGCGAGAGCCGACGCGCACGCATCTCGTCGATCGTGGTCTGCAGCGCCTTCGGCACACCGAGCGTCACCGGCCCCGAGAAGACAATTGCCGAGACCGCGATCCCATCCATGCGCGCAAAAACAGCGTGCACATCGTCCGGCGTACAGTCATAATAGTTCGAGGGACGCGCGATCACGTCGAAGCCCGCCGCATTGACGGCGCGCATCTCATCGGACGGCAGCCCGATGTTGCGCTTCAGGAACACCTCGTAGAGATCCTTGACCGCGATGACCTCGTCCGTGCCGACGGTGAGGACCGTGATGCGCGCCGCGCCGAAGCGGCGCAGGAGATCCTCCTTCAGCTCGGCGTAGGTCACGGGATCGTGCGAGACGACGTAGATCTCCGTGCCGACGATCTTGCCGTCCTCGACAAGTGTTCGCCAGCGCGGGTCGGTCAGCGTGCCCGTGTGGTAGGCGGCGAGGATGTCTGCGCCCTTCACGGCGTTCGCCTTGCCGTTCTCGTTGAACTTCTTGAAGGTTGTTTCGTAAACGGCAAGTGAGGTGATCCCCGCCGCCTTCGCCTCTGCGAGCACCTCTTCGGCGGGCAGTCCCTCGCGGGCGGCGAGTTCGAGGAGTCCCTCGTAGTCGATGGCGAGCTCCACCGTGCGCGAATCCTCCTCGACGGCGTGGCGCTCCATGCCGATGAGGAGGCTCGCGATAAAGCCGACGAGGATCGCCGCGAGCAGGATCGGATGATAGTGAAATTTCTTCATGAATGATTCCTTGTTACTGTGATGCACGCCCCACGCGAACGCTTCGTTACGCAAGCGGTCGTACACTTATCTGCGAGGGTTCGCTTTGGGGCGTTGCACCACATTCGTTCAATCACATCTATTCTTATTTCCCTGCGGTCAAAATCACAACGCCGTCCTTCTCCTCGATGCTCTCGAACGCGAGCCCAAAGGGAAGTGTGTCGGCACGCGCGACGAGCACGTCGGGGAAGAGTCCGTCGAGGCTCAGCACGTTCAGCCCCATGCCGCGTGCGGCGATGTGCGTCGCCTTGTAGTAGAGGTCGCCGCTGACGATGGAGAAGCCGCCCTCGATCGTCACCTCAAAGGTCTGCCCGAAGGCGCGCGTCTTTGCCGTCGTGAGGACGCTGCCGGGATGCACCGTCACGGCGACATTGGTGAATTTGTCCGCCTCGCTCGTGACGAGCTCGCGGATCGCGTCTGCGTCCACCACACCGTGCATCTCGACGCTCTCCGCATCGGTGAGGATGAGCTGTTGGTCACGCAGGAGCTTCCCCATGTCGAAGCGGAGGTTTGTCCCCGTAACGGTCAGCTCGCGCACGAAGACCTTGCCGATGCGCCCTTCCCGGATGACACCGTCGAGAGCCCCGATCTCTCCAAAGATGAGGCGTGGACTGTCCGTGATCGACAGCTGGACATCCTGTGCACCCGTGCGTTCGCGCAGTTCATCCGCGACCATCGTTGAGACCGCGCGCGGCAGAGCAAAGATGCCGCAGACGAGGCTGAAAACAAAGAGCAGGATGACAGCTGATACTTTCCACATGATGATCTCCTTAGAATTCGT
>CALALM010000223.1 GCA_937925565.1 uncultured Centipeda sp. | reverse complement strand
GCTGGTGAACAGGCTGTTGACGTTTCCGCTGGGGTTGGTAGTGCTCAGATCGGGGCCTTTACAGACGTAGGTGAAGTGGTAGGTGGGGCGAGCGTCGCGGAGTAGTTGCGCGTCGTCGGCGGGAATTTTTACTACTTTCTTCATCTCGACTGCTGCGGTTTTGTAGGCATGGCGAACAGTCACGTTAACGGTGTTGTTGCCGTTCGCGGGTTGCCCTGCACGCACGCGGAGCGGGGTGGAGTGGTTGGTGTCCGCGGATTTCGAGTCGTTTTCCAGGATGTAGGTAGGCAGGGTGTCGTCAGTTTTCCACGTCGTGCGCGTAGTGAGTTCCGGCCGTGAGGTGACCTGGCCTGACGGCAATTGCGCTGTGTAGTTGAATGTCACGTTCTGAATGCCCGCAGAGGCCACACAGTTGGTGCCAATGGGCACGTTGGGCAGGGTAATTTCTGCGGAACCATTCGTCACAAGGTCGTGGCGCTGCGGGGTGGCACGCACGGTCATGGGCGCAGCGTTCTCGCGTGCCGTAAAGCCGTAGGCATCGTCCTCAATCAAAAGGATGTTGTGCTTACGCAGCACTGCTGCAATATCCCTGCGCCGCTCCTCAGGCATGACGATGCCGGTCGGATTCGCGCAGGACGGCATAAGATAGATACCCTTGATGTTTATCTGCTGATGCTGCTGCGCGAGCGCATCCGGCAGCATCCCGTCCACATCTCCCTCGATGGGGATGAGGCGGATGTTCAGCTGTTTTGCGAGGTTGATGAAATTCGCATACGTATACCTGTCCACCGCAATTCGATCCCCTGCATCGAACAGCGCAGTGAGTACGATTGCAAGTGCACTCTGCGTTCCGGCAGTAAGGAGGAGATTCGTCGGCTCTGCCGCAAGAGAAAAACGCGCGAGCCAGCGGCACGCAGTCCGTGCATGACGGTCCTCATCCTGCGCACTGCCAAGCGTGAAGAGCCGCGCTGCATCCCTGCCGCGCAGGATCTCCCGCGCGGTATCCGCAAGAATCTCGCTAAGTGAATCGTACGGATGAATGCTGCCAAGTTCAATAAGAAACTTTTTCGTATCTCCTGTTGTATTCGACAACGCTGCATTCGGCGAAACAAACGTCCCGCGCCCAATGACTGCATAGACCAGCCCCTTATCCGTGCAAATACGAAAGGCGCGCGTCACCGTGCTCAGATTGAGATCGAGGTAGTCGGCAAGCTCCCGCTGCGGCGGGAGCTTTGTATGCGGCGGCAGTCGTCCGCTGAGGATATCACGTTCAAGCTGCGCGGCAAGCGCACGATAAAGCGGAGGATGGAGCCCCGCGCGTGCGGGACTCCATGTCATCGGATAATCATCGAACGAATTGATGGGCATAGGACATCTCCTACAACATTGTCATACATACAATTTTACTGTTGAAATCATACAATAGGCAGTCTAACATAATAATTGTATGTATTATATCACAAAGGGGATGCCAGTGGAGATGAAAAACAACGTTACTTCAACGTGCACAGCGATATCTGCCTCACTTTATATCCTGCCCTTTATCCTGGTCGGCTCGTTTCTGTCCATCTTCGACCAGTTCGTTATCAATGTCGCCGCCCCCGCCATCATTTCTTCCTTACATCCGTCGGCTGCAGAATTCGAGGGCATTATGAGCGGCTATGCGCTCGTCTACGGTGTTGGGCTGGTTGTCGGCGGACGCCTTGGTGACCGTTTCGGACGGCGGCGTATCTACCGTCTCGGGCTTTTTCTTTTTGCCGTGACCTCGGTGCTCTGCGGTACTGCTCAGACGGCACCGCAGCTTGTTGTCGCACGCCTTCTGCAGGGGCTTTCGGGCGCCGTCATGGTGCCACAGGTACTCGCTCTGATTCGTGTCGCCTACGAAGGACATGCACGTGTGCAGGCACTATCCGCATTCGGCGTATCCATCGGACTCGGGCAGATCATGGGGCAGGTGCTCGGCGGCTGGATTCCCGCATGGGATTTCCTCGGACTCGGTTGGCGCATGATTTTCCTTGCCAACATGCCAATCTGCCTGATCGCCGGCATTGGCTGTAGGTCGCTGCCCACAAGCCAAAAAGTTGCACACGGAGCACACCAAAAGCAGCTTGGAAATCCTCTTCGGCTCTTTCGTTATCGTGGCTATACGGTCGGAATTTTTCTCAATGTATGCCTGTACGCCGCCATTGTCCCCTTCTTTGTCGTGCTCGGTCTCTACCTGCAGAATATCTGTGAACTCTCGCCGCAGACGGCGGGGCTCGTCTTTATGGCGGTCGGCACGGGATTCGTCCTCGCCTCGTCCACAGGACCTGCACTCATGCGGAAGTTCGCGCCGCCGCGCGTACTGATCTGCGGAACAATCTGTACCAGCGCGGGCATCTTCGCCGTCTTGCTCGGCTCGATCACGGGGCTGTCCACT
>CALALM010000222.1 GCA_937925565.1 uncultured Centipeda sp. | reverse complement strand
CTTGTTGAGCATGCCATCCGCAACCTCGTCCAACTCCCCCTCAAGATTCGCCGTGAACTTCACGTCCACAATATCCTTGAAATATTCTTCAAGCATATCGGTCACAATGAAGCCAAGTTCGGTCGGACGGAACTGTTTTTCGCGCCGCTCCACATAGCCGCGCTTCTGGATAGTCTCAATGATGGGCGCATAGGTGCTCGGACGACCGATCCCCATCTCCTCGAGCGTCTTGACAATGGATGCGTCATTATAGCGCGGCGGCGGCTCCGTGAAATGCTGCTCCGGTTTGAGATCAGAGAGCGCAAGCGCATCCCCCGCCTCGAGTTCAGGCAGAAGCGTATCCTTCTCCTTCTTTGCAATCTCTGCGCCCACATAGACAGCGGTATATCCCTTGAACTTCAGCTTGGAGCCATGCGCGCGCAGCTGATAGTCCCCCGCCACGATCTGCGCCGCAATTGTATCATAGACGGCGGCAGACATCTGACTCGCCGCAAAGCGTTGCCAGATCAGCGTGTAAAGGCGCAGTTGATCGCGGTTCAGATAGGATTCCAATTCTGTCGGCGTCCGCAGAATACTCGTCGGACGGATCGCTTCGTGCGCGTCCTGCGCTTTCTTTCCCATCGCATAGATATTGGGGCGTGTCGGAACATAGTCCTTTCCGTACTCCTCGCTGAGGAAGCTGCGTGCTTCGTCAATGGCAAGATTGGAGATGCGCGTCGAGTCCGTTCGCATATATGTGATGAGACCGGTTGCCCCATGCCGCCCGAGGACGATGCCCTCATAGAGCTGCTGGGCAATCATCATCGTGCGCCCGGATGTAAAGCCAAGCTTACGCGCGGCGTCCTGCTGGAGGGAGCTGGTCGTAAACGGTGGTGCTGCCTTTTTGCGCCGCTCGCTGCGCTTGACCTCCTTGACGATGAAATTCTGCCGCGCAAGGTCATCGGTCAGCTTCTTCGTCTCTGTCTCGCTGTGCAACGCCAATTTTTTCCCGTGTGTGTGGGTGACATCCGCCGTGAATGCGTTTTTCCCCTTTTTCAGCTTCGCCTCGACCGTCCAATATTCCTCGGACTGAAATGCCTCGATCTCGCGCTCACGATCGCAGATCAGGCGCACGGTCACGGACTGGACGCGTCCGGCGGACAGCCCCTTGCGTACCTTGCGCCAAAGGAGCGGGGAGAGCTTGTAGCCGACAATGCGGTCGAGCATACGCCGCGCCTGTTGTGCATCCACCTGCTCCATATGAATCGGACGCGGGTGCTGTACTGCCTCTTCGATGGCGGGTTTCGTAATCTCATGGAAGACAATGCGGCAGTCCTCCTCCGGGTTGACCCCGAGAATATGTGCCAGATGCCACGCGATTGCCTCTCCCTCACGGTCGGGATCGCTTGCGAGATAGATCTTGTCCGCATTTTTTGCTTCTTTTTTGAGAGCGCGGATGAGATCGCCCTTGCCGCGCACATTGATATACTTCGGAGAAAATTCATTTTCGACATCAATGCCGAACTGACTCTTCGGCAGATCGCGCAGATGCCCCATAGAAGCTCTCACAATGTAGTTCTTCCCGAGATGCCGCTCAATGGTCTTTGCCTTTGCCGGCGACTCCACAATTACAAGAATTTTTTTGGATGATTTCTTGCCCGATGTTTTAGTGTTTTTTGTCGTTTTCGCTTTGGATGTTTTTGTTTTCGATGAAGATGTCAGCGTAGCCAATCCATCAGTCCCTTTCAACACGCCGATAGGCGTGCGTTTCATTTTCTGTAATGATTCCCTTTAGCTGCATTTGAAGAAGCAGCAGAGGTATGCTTTCCGTAATATGCTCTGGCAAGCTGTCCATGATTTCATCCATGCTGAGCGCATGGTCAAAGGACAGCACCCGATAGATATGAGCCTCCTCCGGCGTCAGCTGTTCACGCACGGAGTGCTTCGGCGGCTCGACGAGATGCATCTCCTCCAGGATCTCCTGCGGAGACTCCACCAACCGCGCACCCGCACGGATGAGGTTGTGACAGCCACAGCTCTGCGGTGAGTAAATACTCCCCGGGATCGCATACACGTCACGCCCCTCGCTGAGCGCCATCTCCGCTGTGATCAGAGAACCACTGCGCTTTGCCGCCTCGACCACGAGCGTCCCCTCAGAGAGCCCGCTGATGATGCGGTTGCGCGCGGGGAAAAAGGCGGGCAGCGGCTGCGTACCCGGCGCATACTCGGAGACGACAGCCCCACCCGATTCCACAATCTGTGTGAGCAGGCGTCGGTTCTCGGGCGGATAGGCAATATCGACACCACATCCGAGGACAGCAACCGTCCTGCCACCGCGCAGTGCGCCGCGATGCGCACGCGTATCGATGCCGCGTGCCGCCCCGCTTACGATGGTGACACCCACCGCCGCAATCCGCTCGGAGAACTCCATCGCCGCCGCTTCCCCATAGGCGGTGAACTTGCGCGCACCGACCACACCGATCCGGCGTGCATCCGGGACAAGTGAACCGCGATAGTAGAGGACGAGCGGCGGATCAAAGATCTCACGCAGGATGATCGGATAGAGATCATCGTCGATCGTAATGAGCTCGATATCCTGTCGTATACAGCTCTCTGCAATTTCCTGCGGCAGATCGGGATGCATATGAATATGCCGCACGAGAGCTTCCACGAGAGCATCCGGAAGAGACCCGAGTGCTCTTAGATGTCCGACATCCATCGACCATATCGCACGCGCGGAAGATACGGCTGCACATAGGCGGCGCATCCGCACGCTACCAATCTGCCGACATTGCAGGAGTGCTGCCAGATAATATTGATCCTCCATGATGCTACGCTCCCAATATTACATAAATTCATATCAGATTGCAACTAGAAGTAATAACTTCACTTCATCATATAGCAAATTATCGTGGAAACAGTTTATCCCCAAATACGTAGTAAAGCATAAGAAAGATAAGAAAACAAAGAAAAAGATCCGACATGACATGCTCCTAAAAAAAAAGAGAGGCAATTGCCCCTCCCCAGATTCTGTATCATCACATAATGCGACGTGCACCGATGTAGCACGCACCCCAATAACCGCCGTACAGATTGTCAATCGCAACACCGCGGCTCGACGAGGCATTGATGAAGTTGCCGTTGCCGAGATAGATGCCGACATGCGACGGACCGTATTCATACGTCGAGAAAAATACGAGATCGCCGGGAACCATCTCCGATGACGAAACCGGATAGCCCACATCATACTGTGCATCTGCTGTGCGCGGGAGATAGATGCCCGCATTCGCAAAGACATAGCGCACGAAACCGGAGCAGTCAAATCCGGACGGTGTCGTGCCGCCGAAGGAATACGGAACTCCGATGTATTGCATAGAATCCGAAATCACGCGGCGGACGATGTAGTTTGAGCCACGGCTGACCTGCGGCATGGATTTTCCAAGAAGTGCCTGATACGTCGATGGACCTACCATCCCATCCACGGAAAGACCCTGCGCAGCCTGAAAATCCTTCACCGC
>CALALM010000221.1 GCA_937925565.1 uncultured Centipeda sp. | reverse complement strand
TTGTTGTCGCGGGCTGCATCCCGCTCGTCCTCGCGGGCACATTCGTCTTCATGTATATGCTCGGCATCGACCTCCACAAGGTTTCCCTCGGCTCGCTCATCATTGCTCTGGGGCTGCTCGTGGACGATGCCATTATCGCCGTCGAGATGATGAGCGTCCAGCTCGAGCGCGGCATGGGACGCTTCGATGCCGCGTGCTACGCCTTCACCCAGACCGCGAAGCCCATGCTCACGGGCACACTCATCACCTGCGCGGGCTTCATCCCCGTCGCGTTTTCCAAGGGCATGGCGAGCGAGTTCTGCGCCGCACTCTTCCCCGTTATCGGCATTGCGCTTATCCTCAGTTGGATTGTATCGGTCATGGTCGCGCCGCTCTTCGGCTACTATCTCATTCGCGTGAAAAAAGCGGACGAGGGCGCACACGATCCGTACAACAGCCCCTTCTATCGGTTCTTTCGCCGCGTACTCACGCTCTTTCTCAGCCACCGCGCCGCCGTCCTTGTCGGCACGGTATTCCTCTTCGCCGCGAGCATCGCCGCATTCCCGCACATCAAGCAGACCTTCTTCCCGCCCTCGCTGCGCCCCGAGCTGCTCGTCGATCTGACGCTCCCGCAGGGCGCAAGCATCGCCGCGACAGAGCGCGAGGCGGCAAAGTTCGCCGCGCTCCTCGATACGCACGCGGATGCGATTGAAAACTACGCCTACTATGTCGGGCGTGCCACGCCGCGCTTCGTCCTCACCGTCGACCCGAAGGCGGACGCAAACAACCGCGCCCAGTTCGTCATCACGGCGAAGGGCACCGAGGAGCGCGAACAGCTCGCGGAACTGATTGCAGACGCGCGTCAAAACGAACTCACGGGCGTGCGTGTCGCGACGCACTACATTCAGACAGGCCCGCCCGCCGACTTCCCCGTCATGCTGCGCGTCTCCGCGCCGACCACCGACGAGGTGCGCCGCGTCGCCGAGCAGGTCGCCGCCATCGTCGCCGACGATCCTGCCACGACGAACGTGCATCTCGATTGGACAGAGAAATCCAAGACCATTCACATCGACTTCGACAGGGAAAAGCTCAAACTCTATGGCATCAGCGCGCGCGACGTGAAGCAGATGCTCTATACCGAGCTCACGGGCGCAGAGGCAGCACAGTTTTACACGGGCGACCGCACCATTGGCATCGTCCTGCGCCTTGCGGATGCGGACCGCACGAACCTCGAACGCCTCGGTGAGCTGCCGATCGCGACGAGCGGCGGCTATGTCCCGCTCGCACAGATCGCCCACCTCTCCTATGCGGCGGAGGACGGGCTCATCAAGCGGCACAATTTGCGTCCGAGCATCATGGTACAGGCGGAGATCACGCAGGGCGAGGGCAACGACGCTGCACTGCGCGCGTATCGGGCGACCGAGGAGCTCCGCCGCAGCCTCCCCGCCGGCACGACCATCGAGACGGCGGGCGCACTCGCGGACGCCTCAGACTCCATGAGCTACCTCATGAAGCCCATCCCCGTCATGATCTTTATCATCATGACCCTCCTCATGTTCCAAGTCGGCACAATCGGCAAGATGATGCTCACTCTCCTCACCGCGCCCTTAGGACTCATCGGCGTCGCACTCGCGATGCTCGTCACCGATTCCGCGCTCGGCTTCGTCGCCTATCTCGGCATCCTCGCCCTCTTTGGCATGATTATCCGCAACTCCGTCATCCTCATCGACCAGATCAAAAAACACGAGGAGGCGGGTGAGCAGCCCATGGACGCCATCATCGACTCCGCCGTCCTGCGCTTTCGTCCCATCATGCTCACCGCCGCCGCCGCCATCCTCGGCATGCTTCCCCTCATGCGCAGTGTCTTCTGGGGGCCGATGGCGGTCGCCATTGCGGGCGGACTGATTGTGGCAACGGTGCTGACACTCTTGGTGCTCCCCGTCATGTATGCGGTCGCATATCGGGTGAAGTAAAGGAATCACTGATAAATTCAGCGATTCCTGAATATGGAGGTACATTCAAGTGTGCGATAACGATTTTGACAAATACATCGCAGCAGAGGCAGACGGTTCTCAAGCATACTATCGAAGAGAATTGGCGAAACTGGATGCCAAAAAGAAACAGGAACTAAAATGCCTCGTTGAAAAAATGAATAACGCCGGATGCCCTGCGCCATTTTCATGGGCATTCAGCGAGGTAACCGAAGGCATCCCACAGTTCGCACGCTACCTCATTCTCAAAGAACTGCATCGCAGCATCACAGATGTCGAGGAAGGGCTTAGCTGCGCAGAGGACTTCACTGAGGACATCGAGTCGCTCTATCAGACCGCCGCGGAAGCTGTCGGCGAAGATCACATAAAGCGTCTGCTGACCGCCTATGCAAAGGGCATCATTGGAATATTGATCAGTCTCATCGATGATGGAAATTTGGACCGTGACCGCGACGGCGTCAGCTGGTCACTCATCCGGACGGACGCAGAAGGAACTCCCACGGGACAGATCATCGAGGGTCTGCATGAAGATTTCGCGGAGTTTGACAAAACGTAAGCTAAACCAAAATTGACGGGACAAAAAACTCTCCAGACCATTTTTAGGTTCGGAGGGTCTTTTGTCCCTCACTCACTTCTTCTCATACGGATGGATGATCAGCGCACCGTCCTTATACTCGCCGATGTAGATGTCCTTCACCGCGCAGTCCGCCGCACGCAGCTCGGCGTTGAGCCAGACGCGGTCCTTTTCGATGAGTTCGAGGATATCCTCGTCCACCTGTCCGTCGAGGATGAGCGGATAGCGGGCGTTCTGCTCGCCATACTGGATAACGGTGAGCTGTCCGTTCGGCTCAAGCACGGCGCGTTTCACGTCTTTGACGTAGTAGACCCCCGCCATACGGAGTTTCAGCATGATGTCATGTGCGAGCATTCCGT
>CALALM010000220.1 GCA_937925565.1 uncultured Centipeda sp. | reverse complement strand
GCGCGCCTGCTTGACGATCTTGCCGACCTCTTCATAGTAGGCGGGGACGAAGATGACATCCGCATTCGCCGCACGCAGACGTGTGAGTGTTGCCTTGAAGTCCTGATCCTTTGCAAGGAATCCTTCGGTCATAAGCACCTGACCGCCGCCCGCTGTAAAGACCTTCTCAAAGACTGCGGCAAGGCTCTTGGAGTAGTCCGTCGAGTTATCGATGTAGATGACCGCCGTCTTTGCCTTGAGCGTATCCAGTGCAAACTTCGCCATGACATCGCCCTGCTGCGGATCGATGAAGCAGCTGCGGAAGATCCACGGCTTCACACCGCCGTTCTCGACCGTGACATCCACCGCCGTTGCGTCCGGTGCGATGACGGGGACCTTATTGTCCGTCGCAACTTGCGACTCTGCGATGACGTTGCCCGTCGTTGCGGGACCAACGATCGCGCGGACGTGATCGTCGGAGATCAGCTTCGTTGCCGCGTTGACTGACTCTGCCGCCTCGGACTTGTTGTCCGCCTCGACGAGGACAATCTTTTTGCCATTGATGCCGCCGGCATCGTTTGCCTCCTTGATCGCGAGCTTCAGACCCTCGAGCGTCGAACTGCCGTAGTTCGCCGTATTGCCCGTCATCTCGAAGTTTGCACCGATGCGGATCTCATCGGACTTCGCCGCGTCGCCGCCGCAGCCTGCGAGCACCGAGCCGAGAAGCGCCGTGCCGACCAGAGCGGCAGCAAGGCGCAGCGCCTTTCCTCCAAATATCATGAAGATACCCCCTTATCAGTTCCCAACGTATGAATCAATGAAAATAAAAAAAGATAGCCCTCATTATAGGGGAGAGAAGGATTTTCGTCAAGGTATACATTGTTGACAGGAAGAAATTTTCGTTGTTATAATGGGACAACTTACAGAGGGAGGACATTATGACCGAAAAGACATTTCCGCTCAGCAAGGTACAGACCTTGGAACTGATCGAGCGATACCCGACCCCGTTCCATATCTATGACGAGGCGAAGATCCGCGCGAACTTCCGCCGCCTGTGCGATGCATTTGCATGGGCACCGAGTTTCCGCGAGCACTTTGCCGTCAAGGCGCTCCCGAATCCGCGCATCGTGCAGCTCCTCCACGAGGAGGGCGCAGGTACGGACTGCAGCAGCATCGCCGAGCTTATCATCTCCGAGGCGGCGGGTGTCACGGGCGAGGAGATCATACTTTCCTCGAACGATACGCCGTATGACGAGTTCCAAAAGGCAATCGCCCTCGGCGCGGTCATCAACCTCGACGACATCACGCATCTGGACTACATGGCAAAGCACGCGGGGCTGCCAGAGGTGCTGTCGTTCCGCTACAACCCCGGCGACCTCATCGAGGGCAACGATATCATCGGTAAACCCCTGGAGGCGAAATACGGTCTTACGCGCGAGCAGATCTTTGAGGGCTATCGGCGCGCCCGAGAGATGGGCGTGAAGCGATTCGGTCTGCATACGATGGTCATTTCTGCCGAATTGCGTACAGAGGCGTTCCTTCTCACCGCGCGCATCATGTTCGAGCTCGCGGCGGAGCTCAAGGCACGTCTCGGCATCCACATCGAGTTCGTCAACCTCGGCGGCGGCTTTGGCATCCCGTACCGTCCCGAGGAAAGCCCTGTGGACTACGCAGCCGTCGGCGCGGGCATCGAGCAGATCTACAATGAGATCATGCGCCCCGCAGGACTCGGCGATGTCGCCGTCCGTACCGAGAGCGGACGCGCCATGACGGGCGATGCGGGGTGGCTCGTCTCCACCGTCCTTCACGAGAAGGACACGTACAAGCACTACATCGGACTCGACTCCTGCATGGCGAATTTGATGCGCCCCGCACTCTACGGCGCATATCATCACATTACCGTGCTCGACAAGGAGAACGCACCTGCCGACCACATTTACGACATCACCGGCTCGCTGTGTGAGAACAACGATAAGTTTGCCATCGACCGCGCCCTCCCGAAGATCGACATCGGCGACATTGTCATCATCCACGATACGGGCGCGCACGGCAGCGCGATGGGATTCAACTACAACGGCAAACTCTGGTGCGCCGAGCTTCTCCTGCGCACGGACGGCAGCGTCGAACTCATCCGCCGCGCCCAGACGCTTGACGACTACTTCGCAACATTGAAATACGACGGCTCGCTGATGAAATGAAAAAAGGAGGACTGCATCACGTGCAATCCTCCTTTTTTTACGAATTGAGCTTTCGATTCGGATAGATGCTGAGTCCCTTGATCGCCGCACCGACCGCAAGTCCCTTCGTCGTGACCTGATAGACCCAGATGTCCTTGCCGACGATATCCGCGCCCTCGATCGAGCCGCCCGAATAGCCGTCGGTTGCAGAGGCCTCCGCCTCACCGCCGATCTTGAACTTGCCGGAGATGAAGGACTCCCAAGCGCGCTTTGTGCCAAAGATGAAAATGAGATCATATTCCTTCACGCCGAGTCCGATGCCGAGCTGGTACGACTCCATCTTCATATAGATCTGTTCGCCCGTACGGTTGTTCACGGCAACGCCGCGTCCGTGCGCGCCGCCGAGCAGACCGATCTGCGATCCGGTGGCGCTGATCGTCGCGTAGCCATAGGCGCCACGGATCACATCGTGCGCATCCGGCGTGAGATCATAGAGATGATCGAGTGCTTGTACGCGAAGCTTTTGGATTTCGGCGCGCTGCTGACCGGCACTCTTTGCCAGTGTCGTGGCAGAGAATGCGAGCAGCAGGGTGAGTGTGAGAATAATCAGTCGTGTTGGGAATTTCATTGTGACCTCCTTATCCAATCCATATGACGTTTCTTCTATTTTACGGTGTTTTGGAAGATGAGGCAAGGGAAGCACTGATAAATTCAGCACCGCCATCTTGACGTATCTTTTTTGCCCGCA
>CALALM010000219.1 GCA_937925565.1 uncultured Centipeda sp. | reverse complement strand
GAGTCTACTCCTTTTGGCACTTCCCTGTATTTTGCTTGCGAGTTTCGCGCGTGCGTCGTATAATTGAGAAAAAACAGACACGCAAGGAGGACGATATCATGCAATCGATTCATATGTTTATCGGGGGTGCGCGTGTTCGTGGCGAAGACACGCTTCCCGTTTATCACAAGGCAACGGGGGAGCAGATCGCCGAGATTGCCACAGCCGGAGAAAAGCAGGTGCGTGCGGCGGTGGATGCAGCGGAGCGCGCCTTTTACGAGGTCAAGCTCAGCCCCTACGAACGCTACGAGATCATCATGTGCGCGGCAAATCTCATGAGGGAGCGCCGCGAGGAGTTCGCGACGACGCTCTCTGCCGAGGCAGGCAAGCCCATCCACGATGCACGCGGCGAGATCGACCGCGCCTATCAGACGCTCATCCTCTCGGCAGAGGAGGCGAAGCGTCTGATAGGCGAGACGGTGCCGCTTGCGGGTGCGCCGGGCTGCGCGGGACGCATGGCGTTCACGATCCGCCGCCCGCTCGGTGTCGTCTGTGCCATCACCCCGTTCAACTTCCCCGTGAACCTCGCGGCGCACAAGATCGGTCCCGCGCTCGCGGCGGGCAATACCGTTGTCTACAAGCCCGCCTCGGCGACCCCGCTCACGGCGTCTCTCCTGTGTGAGGTGTTCCGGGAGGCGGGGCTGCCCGCCGGCTGCCTCAACCTCGTCTACGGCGCGGGCGGTACGGTTGGGAAACTCCTCACGGCGGACGCGCGCATCCGCATATTCTCGTTTACGGGCAGTGTCCCCGTCGGCAAGGCGCTCCACGAGGCGGTGGGCTTCCGCCGTATTTCCCTCGAACTTGGCTCGAACTCTGCGAACATCGTGCACGAGGATGTGGCGGATGTCACGCGGGTCGCCGAGCACTGCGCACGCCATGCGTTTGTCAACGCGGGGCAGGTCTGCATTTCCTGCCAGCGCGTCTATGTTGCGCGCAGCATCTACGAGGAGTTCTGCGGCGTGGCAGCGGAGGCGGCAGAGAACTTCCAAAGCGGTGATCTGATGGACGTACATACGCAGATCGGTCCCATGATCTCCGAGCGCGAGGCACAGCGCATCGAGGCGTGGGTGGATGAGGCAGAGGATGAGGGCGCGCGCGTCCTCTCGGGTGGGAATCGGTCGGGAGCATTTTACGAGCCGACGGTGCTCACGGATGTTACCCCTGCGATGAAGATCGTCTCCGAGGAGGCATTTGCCCCCGTATTCAGCATCATCCCCTACGACACCATCGAGGAGGCGGTCGCGGCAGTCAACGCGTCGCGCTACGGTCTGCAGGCGGGGGTCTTTACGAGATCGCTCGCCGTTGCGCACTACTGTGCCGAACATCTCGAGGTGGGCGGTGTCATCATTGGCGACGGCGCGACCTTCCGCATGGACAACATGCCCTACGGCGGCGTCAAGGACAGCGGCATCGGCAAGGAGGGACCCGCCTACGCCATCCGCGAGCTTACCGAGGAGAAGCTCATCGTGCTGAATGTTGAGGGGTGAGGCGGCACCCCTTGCAGAGAAGGAGGGTATTGTGGCGGAACATACGGCACAGGACCGTGCGCGGGTAAAGGCGATCTTTGCGTTCCTCAAGGGCATGGCGGAGCTAAAAACGACGAATATCATCAATGTTGAAAAACAGCCGTGGAAAAAATATATGGCTCAGATTCCGCAGGACTGTGAATATGTGCGGCTTTTCGATCGCGATGCCGCGAAAGAAGCGTCGGAGAACGAGGATGCGCCGGAGGAGCGGATCCTCACGGTGCGTAGACCTGATTTGTCGGCGTTTCATGCACCGGACGAACATCTGCTTGCGGTTCAGGAACTCTTTCTCGAACTGCGCCGCCTGTCCAAGGAACTGGAGCAGGAGTCTGAGACGCGGGAGCTGATGATCGGCAACGGTATCCTGATCGATACTGGCAATCCATCCCTGCGGCATCCGATTCTCTTAAAGCGTGTACGCATGATCTTCGATGCGAAGAGAAATGAGGTCGCGATTCTCGATACCGCGGCGGAGCCGGAGCTGTATACAACGGTTCTGGGCGCGTCGCCAAGCATTATCCATGCGGCTGTTTCGACGGTGCAGGGAACGCTTGCGCAGGAGGGCATCCATCCCCTTGACCGCACGGCGGGAGAGGCGTTCCTTAGGAACGCGGTGCAGCTCCTTTCCGCCAAAGGGATGTTTTTGCAGCGCGGTCAAACGCTGCCGCCAAAGGCAGCGGCACCGGTGGCTTTGCAGGACAACCCCGTCTTTTTCGTGCGCAGACGCACGGACGGTCTTGCAAAGTTC
>CALALM010000218.1 GCA_937925565.1 uncultured Centipeda sp. | reverse complement strand
CAATCATCATGCCGACCGTGAAATCGGCAACCGCATTTGCACTCCGCCACGGCGCATTGATGAGCTTTACGCCCTTCTCCGTTAAGAGAGGAACATCTGCATTCTCGTAACCGCCGCGTAGAACAGCTGCCACCTTAAGATGCTTTGCCTTCTCGATAACCTCTTTGTTGATGGACGCGACATGCACGACAAGAATATCCTTATCCGCACAGTTTTCCAACAGAGCCTCACATGTGGGAGCAGCATCGATCCCCTTATGTTCAATGAGCGTCATACGATCCGTAATCGGCCCCATTGCATACATATCTTTATCTTCGACGATGGTGATCTCCGCGCCAAATTTCTCCAATGCGCGTAGTTCTTCCATCATCTGCACGGTAATGCCGCCATCCGCAACACAAAGGATTTTTGTTTTTTCCATAATCAATACCCCCAATATTTCTGACGAGTCTCCTGCCGATACTGCGGCAGGGACTCCCATGTCACAATTGGAGCCTCAATCCTTTCCTGCCGAACCGACCAGATCGATCTTCTGCCGCACGACCTCCTGCAAGGCTGCAAGCGGCTTCTGATAAAGCTGGTGCGGCCAAATCGCCAAATGCTCCGCGCTCTCCAATTCCGCCTTGAGTGCTCCGTTGAACGCGGTCAGCATCTCAGAAAAGATATTCAGCTTGCATATGCCGTTTGCAACGGATTTACGAATCAGCTCATCCGGCGTTCCCGAGCCGCCATGCATCACCATCGGCACAGTCGATATTGCGTTCAGCTCTTGCAGCCGTTCAAAATGGATCTTCGGCTTGTGCACGTAAAGTCCGTGCGCCGTTCCCACTGCGACGGCAATGCAGTCCACCTGCGTGCGATCGATAAAATCTGTCAATTCATTCGGCTGTGTAAGAAAGTCATCGGGATTGTCAAAGGTATCCTTCTTCGCAGCACCGATCTCGCTGCTCCCTACAATGCCGTCTCCCACATGACCGAGCTCCGCTTCTACGCTGACATCGAAACGATGTGCATACGCGACGACCTCGCTTGTCTTTTGAACATTCTCCTCCAAAGGCAGCATAGAGCCGTCAAACATCACGGAAGAAAAACCGCCGTCGATGCAACGCTTGATAAACGAAAGGTCCACGGCGTGATCGAGATGGATTGCAACAGGAACGGTTGCTGCCTCGGCAATTTTGCGCAAATAACCGAGCCAATAGGAAAGCCGATCACCCGCAAGATCAACAGCCAACCCCATCAAGATGACCGGCGATTTCTTTTCTTCCGCAACCTCCGTGACAGCCAGTGCCATATCAAGGTTGCTCACATCAAATGCACCGACAGCATATTTGCCCGTTCTCGCGTCTGCCAACATCTTCTTCATATTTACCAAAGGCATATAGATCCCTCCTCGCCACTTCAGTCAGCTGCATTCCAGTCCCACATCGTCTGCGAACTCGTCATAATCCCATCAAATCCGCGCTGATAGAGTCGCTGTGCAAAATCAGCCCGACTGACAAAACCGCTTGCAAAAATCTTACCGGAAAACACTTTGCGGAATGCATCAAGAAACTCATATGCACAGATTGCAGGTCTGAGCTCGATGGCATCCGGCTTTGTCACCTCAATGGATCGGAAAGCCATCTCCAACGACAGGGAATCTAGGAGCGCAATCCTCCAAATGGTCTTTAGCCCGACTGCCTTCGCCCTGCTGACCTGATATACATTCGAACCGATGACGGCATCCACCTTGTAGGCTTTCTTCAGCATCTCAAAGGCAATCGTATCCGTTCCGAGGCCGCCGATGAGCTCATGGTTGACAACGACTTCCTTCCCGGACTTATGACATAGTGTCGTCAGATCGGCAAGATTTCCGATATGAGATACCGTGCTCAGCAGGATTTCGCCCCGCTCCGATTTCAGTGCTTTGTCCAAATTCCGTATGTCCCGCACGGAGGGGATCAGCACAAATGTCCTAGCCATCCTGCTTCTCACCCCAGTACGCCAACAAATGACGGTTCAGCCGCTGCCACTGGGCATATCGCTTTTGATAGAACACGACCTTTTCCGGATTTGGAACGACCGGCGCCTTCAGTTTGACCGAGCGCTCGAACGCTTCTTCATAACTCTTGTATACGCCCGCACCGATGCCAGCAACGATGGCAACGCCATGCGCCCCCGTCTCATCACACTCTACGACTTCGACAGGCAGGTTCATGGTATCGGCAAAGATCTGCGTCCACACAGGGCTCTTTGCCATTCCTCCCGTCAATCGGATGAGCGTTGCGGGCAGTCCGGCAGCAATAAGAAAGTCAATGTGATGTTTGTGAATAAACGCGATCCCTTCGACAACCGCATAGCACAGTTCTCCGTAAGATGTGTGCGTATTGATGTTGCTGAACCCTGCGCGCGCATTCACATGGATGCTGGGCGAGGCGACAAACGGCTGGAAGTACGGCGTATCCATATTTGGCTCCGCCTTTAGAATCCATTCGTTCAGCACATCATAATAGTCGCGCTGTTCATAGACGGCAGCCAGCCGCGCCTTATCTCCGAGTACGTGATGGAACCATTCGTAGTTCGTCGCGGATGCCCCCGTATACGAACAGTTCAGGTATTCGTTTTTGTGAATATACGGCATATTGCTCGATGCATTCGGTATCACACGATCTGAATGCGTCTCGTTAATGCACCACGAGCCGGCAATGGACGTAATCACGCCTTCGCCCGTTGCTCCTGCTCCGACAAGACTCGCCAGAATATCCATCATGCCTGCGGCGATCGGAGTGCCCTCTCGGAGGCCGGTCAGCTCTGCCGCATCCTTCGTCACAGTGCCGACAATCTGCTCCGGACTCGAATACAGTGTCGGCAGCTTGTCGATCATCTCCGGAATACCATAGAGATTCATCAGTTCTTCCGAGTACTCCATCGTATCCATATCGACCATAAAGGATCCGCCGAAAACATTGAGATCCGTAGCAAACTTGCCGGACAGACGATACATCAGATAGTCCTTGAACATCAGCACGCTGCCGATTCTGTCATAAACAGCACGCTCGTGCTCCTTGTACCAACGCAGGATCGGCCCCGGCTCTCCTGCAAACAGCGTTCCATGCACCATGCGGTTGATCTTATCATAGGTGCCCTCCCGCTGATACAGCGCGATAATATCATTGGCACGATAATCCTGCGAAAAACACCCGGGCGCAATGGACCAACCTTTTTCATCGAGGAATACGATGCCGTTGCCAAAAGAAGTAATCCCTATACCGGCAATATCCTCTGCCGCGACACCGGACTTCTCGATCGCCCGCTTGATGCACTGCGATACCATGTGCCAGAGCTCATCGACATCGAACTCCTCAAATCCTCTGCCGCGCGGCGCAAGATGCATGCGCTCGGAGCTTTTCGTCGAGGACGAAGCGACCACCTTTCCCGCTTCATCAAAAATGACCGCCTTGCTCGATGTGTTGCCGGCATCGATTCCGATTAAATATTTTGCCATGACAGCCCCTCCTTTCGTGTCTTTACCTCATCAGCATGCCGCCCGTGGCGTCCAGCGTGATTCCCGTCAGATAGTCCGCCTTATTCGAGCACAAGAACAGGATGCTGTACGCGACTTCCTCCGGCTCTGCGACTCTGCCCAGTGGAATTCGCTGACAGTAATACTCTCTGCATGTCTTCAGCACCTCGTGAATCATGGGCGTATCCATAATCCCGGGCGCAACTGCATTGACATTGACACCATGCGGCGCAAGCTCGCGTGCAAGCGACACCGTAAAGGATACCAGTCCGCCCTTGGAAGCCGCATAGTGCGCGTGTCCCGTTGTTGACCCGGTAAACGCCGCCTGTGACACAACGTTCACAATCTTCCCCGACCTCTTCTGAGCGACCAGATACCGAGCAAAATCACGACACAGGACAAATGGACTGATCAGATTGACCTCGATGGTATGGCGGAAATCCTCCTCCTCCATATTGAGGACATAGGCCTGCGGCCAGATGCCCGCAGCATTGACGAGTATATCCAGTGTGCCGAACGCCGCAAGTGCCTCACGCACAATATCACCGCGATTGCTGCCGCTCAGATCGCATGCAAGACCTGCGGCACGTATTCCATATCTGTCCCGCAGGTCAGCTGCAAGTGCGGCACATTCATCCCCATGCCGGCTGACTGCAATGACGTTCGTGCCCTCCTGCGCAAAGAGCTCACAGGTCGCTCGCCCGAGCCCCTTCGTGCCTCCGACCACGAGCGCATTTTTTCCCTGTAATCCGAAATCCATCACACACCTCATTTCTGCCGCACGATGTAGCGCGATGTCAGATCGCCGGAGAGCGCCCCCTCCATCTCGCGGGCAAGCAATACGGGCGAATGCAGGAAGGCATCTACGGTACCTCCTGCCAAATGAGGTGTGATGGTAACGTTGTCAAGACCGACCAAGGGATCATCCTCTTTGAGCGGCTCATGCTCAAAGACATCCAACGCCGCTCCCTGAATTCGTCTTTCCTTCAGCGCCGCATACAGAGCTGCTTCGTCGACGAGTCCGGCACGCGCCGTGTTGATGAAATATGCTGTCGGCTTCATCAAGGAGAAAGCATGCGCGTTCATCATCCCCTTCGTCTCGTCGGTAAGGCGGCCGTGTATTGTCACAAAATCTGCTTGTTCAAGCAGTTCGTCCAAAGAAGCGCGTACAACGTAATCCGGCAATGTGTCCGCATAGGGATCGTAGCCGAGTATCCGCACATCGAATCCATGCAGCCTCTTGGCAACCTTCCGACCGATCTGCCCCATACCGATGATGCCAACGGTCTTATCCTCCAGATCGGGTACCGTCGCAGCATTCACATAGTCGCGAACCCAACGCCCCGCTTTCAGATTTGCATGCGCACGTGCAATATTGCGGCATTCGCTCAGAATCATTCCGATGGTGAAATCAGCGACGGCAGTCGCATTGCGCCCCGGGGTATGGTAAACGGTGACACCTTTCTGCGCCGCGTATGTCACATTCACATTTTCATATCCGCCGCGCAGAACACCAATAAATCGGAGCTTCGTGCAGGCATCCAGAACCTTCTTTGTAATCGGACAGAACTGCGTAATGAGGATCTCCGCATCACGCAACTTCTTGATGAGCGCGTCTGGTACGTCATAGACTTCGCTCCCCTGCGTCTCCACCTGCAGATTGATCCCCTGCAGTTCCTCATAATCTTTCAGCGGCCAGTCGAGCACCTCGATCTGCACGCCTTTCTGCCGATATCCCGCAAATCCTTCCTCGATATACCGTGCCGGTATCAGGAGATCGCCTATCCCGATGAGTTTCATATGCACCGCATCTCCTTTACTTTCCGATCATCTCACCCAATTTTACCAAAGCCCAGCCAGCCGGTGTATTGTAAGACGACACCAGATTGCCCAGCTCGGTCGACGTAACATTGCTTGGCAGCCTCACATTTGCCTGATCTGCTGCAACGCCATAAATTCCCGACAAGTTGCTTCCTGCATAGAGCGCAATTGTCACGATAAAGAGTCCCGTAATAAAGATGCGGAACATATTGCGCTTACAGAAGGGAGCCACCATGGAGATGACGAACACGATCGATGCAAGATCGACGAACGGCAGCATGCGATTCCCCGGCAGAATGATCGAGATGAAAAGTGCGGCAGGAATGAGCAGCAGCCCTGTTGCGATAATACATGGCTCGCCGATCAGAAGCGCCGTATCCATGCCGATGTTGAATTCCCGTCCCGGGAAGATCTTTTTCAGCACCGTCTCCGCCTGATCGCGGACAATCATGACGCCCTCGACAGTAATCTCTACCATTTTCGGCAGGAGGATCATAACAGCAGCCACTTGAACCGCAAGGAATGCACATTGTCCAACGCCCCAACCGGCAAGCACGCCCATGCCCGCGCCGAGAATCGTGGCAAGCGTAATGGGTTTTCCAAGAACACCTAGTTTTTGGATGACGCCCTCCGGGCTCAGATTGATCTTGTTGAGTCCCGGTATCCGTTCAATGACGGCATTGACCAAAATACCGATGG
>CALALM010000217.1 GCA_937925565.1 uncultured Centipeda sp. | reverse complement strand
ACAAGCACAAGAGTGCGACGTTCCTCCTGCCCGTCTACTATCTGGATCGGCGCGCGGAGGATGGCGAAAAGGCGCGGCAGATGCGCATCGCGGTGAACGGGCAGACGGGTAAGGCCGCCGCACTCTTCTATCAGTATGGCAGGGAGGAGCGCTACGTCACGCGCGCGCCGTCCCATCCGCGGGCGATGTCGAACGAGCACACGGTGCGCACGCCGCCCGTTGCGGTGAAACGCGTCGGTTCGCCGTTCCTGCACCGCGTCATTCCGCTCGAGGCAGCGCTGCAAAAATCGTTCGGACAAAAGCTGCGCGGACTGTTCGGATTCGGCTCTTGATACACTAAGATCCGCGCGGCATGTGCGGATGATATGTCAAGGAAGCGGCTACTGTGATGAAGATCTTCCCTTCGTGCAGCAGCCGCTTTTCTCGTTCCCATCACCGCTTGCTGTCCTGTCCAAAAAGCAAGCACATCGTGCGCAGCCGATTCCCTTCACCGCCCGCACATCCTGATGAAGAATCTCAAAATGAAACCATGCAGTTTATTTCTCTTATGATAACCGAGAGGTAGAGGAAAGCATACCGTCATAAATGATAGGTTGGAAAACACTTTTCAAATTTTTTGAAAACCTGTCACAAATGACAGGTCACAAGTCATCATTTCTATGTTAAGATAGAATCAACCAAATTATCGTACTTTTCACATCATGATGAAGGAGGAGTTTACATAAAGAAATGGAAATCGTTCATCATGGCGGCAGCCGTCGCCATCTTTACGGGCGCCGTCTTCACGGGCTGCGGCAGCGGTGACGGCGGCGTCATATGCACCGGCAACGAAGTGTCGGCGGACAACGGCCCTGCTGCACCGAAGGAGGCTGTCACGAAGCTGAAGCTCGGTGACAAGGAAGTGCCGATGTACGCGTACAAGGGGGCAGATACCCCCCAACTCGTGGACTCCCACGGCAGTCTCGCCGTGACGAAGGATGCCATCTACGGCATTCGCAGCGACGCCGAGGAGAAAAACTACCGCCTCCAAAAGCTGACGCTAAAGGACGGTGCGATTGCCTCAGTGGAGGATCTCGGCATCGTTCTCAACGAGCCGATCTCCTCGGACGGCAAGAACATCTACTATCTGACCCGGGAGGATGAGCTTGCCTGTTACAACGGCAAGGCAGCGACGCTGACCCCCACGCCGGGCATCGGCGTCGTCCGTGCCATATACGGAGGCAAGAACGCCTACACGAGCGGGAGTTTCGTGTCGGATGCCGACGTTATGTTCGGCGCAACATCCAAGGATGGCATAAAGGATGCAAAAACGGTTCTCTCCAAGGACGTATTTGACAAGCTCGCCCGTGCGAAAGACGCGACGCACGAGGCAAACGCATTCCTGATCGGGGCGGATGCGGACGGCTTCTACGTCTCCTCCCTTGCCACGTACGGCAGCACGGACAAGGAGTGGACCAAACCGCTCCACACATACGCCCCGGACGGCAAAATACTCCACACGTTCGAGTGCAACGAGAATATCCCGAGCAGTGCGCAAAAGCGCACGACGTGGGAACGCTCCGTCGTCGTGACAAAGGACTATGTCGTGTTCTACAGCGACGGCTATCTGCGCGCATTCAACAAAAAGACCGGTGCGTACGTCGGCGACATTGAGCTGGGACGCGACAGCAGGAAACTCTCCCCCACAGGGGTCACGACAGATGACGAGAATCATATCTACTTCATCGACGACAATTCGCATATCTACCGCATTGATCTCTAAGAATATGCGCACAGCATCCCTGCGTTCCCGACCGCTCATAAACATGCCGGCATTTTTCCGTGCCGAGAAGGAATCATTGCGCGAAGTAAATGCGCAAAATGGAAAACTTTTCAAAAATTTCAAGAATCAATCATTTGTTGCTATACATTTTAGTTTGTTTTATGCTAAAATAAATTAAAGTGATTTAGGGGCACTGATAAGCATCTGCATTTTATCAGTGATTCCTTAGAAGCATCAAAGGAGGAATCCGAAATGAAGAAGTGGAAATCTCTGCTCGCGGCGGCTGCGACCGCCGCCTTCCTCGGCTCTGTCCTCGCCGGCTGCGGCGGTGACGGCACAGGCAGCGGCATCGGCATTGGCGGCGGCGGAAAAGACACCGCACTCTCCGCGCCGAAGGAAGCCATCGGACAGGTCAAATTCAACGGTAAGGACGTACCGGTCTACGAGTACAAGGGCGAGGGTCTCCCCGACATGGTGCACACAACGACCAATCTCACCGTGACGAAGGATGCCATCTATGCGGGCAAATTCGACGCCTCGGGCGATAAGAAGCAGCATCTGGTGAAGCTGAGCGTGAAGGACGGCGCCATCACCTCCGTCGAGGATCTCGGCATCCTCACGGCGCAGCCGATCACAACGGACGGGACAAATGTCTACTACCAGCTCGGCGAAAATATCTGCGCCTATGACGGCTCGGCCGTGACGAAAAGCAAGCGCGGCGAGGCGGACATCATGCGCGCCGTGCACGGCACGGAGACCATCTACACGAGCGGCGATCCCTTGAAGTCGCAGGACATCGAGATGGGCACGATCTCCAAAGAGGGGATCAAAGACCTGAAGTCCGTCCTCCCGAAGGCGGAGTTTGCAGCCCTCAACGAGAACAAGAAGGAAAATGAGGAGAATCAGGCATTCCTCCTCTGGGCGGATGCAGACGGCTTCTACATCTCCACCATCGCCACCAACGGCGGCCCGCCGAACAAGCGGACGTACCCCCTCCATATGTACGGCCCGGACGGCAAGAAGATCCGCACCTTCACCATCAACGACGGCCTTCCGGACAAGAAAAAGACCGACTCGAACGCGCGTCAGGTTATCCCAACGAAGGACTATATCGTCTTCTACAACGGCAACTTTCTGCGCGTCTTTAACAAGAAGGACGGCGCATTCATCGACGAGGTCGAGCTGAGTTTCGATGGCAAGATCCACCCGCCCAAGCAGATCACGACAGACGGCGAGAACCGCGTCTACATCCTCGACCAAGATTCGCGCATCTTCCGCATTGATCTGTAGGAGGAGCCCGACATGAAACAATGGAAAACGCTCTGCGCGGCGGCAGCCGTCCTCACGTGCGCCGTCATGGCAGGCTGCGGCGGCGGTGACACCGCAAAAGGCGGCTCTCCTGCCCCCGTCGATCTCAGTCTTTCATTGCCGAAAGAGCCCGTCACCCAGGTAAAATTCGGCGACAAGACGCTCCCGCTCTACGAATACGAGAACGCCGACTACGACCTCGACTATTTCGACTTCAACAAGAGCGATCCCATCGTGACGAAGGATGGCATCTATGGCATCATCTACGACCACGACGACAAGAAGACGCATCTCTGCCAGCTCCCCGTCACAGACGGCGCAATCACGGACATCGTGGATCTCGGCGTCGTGCTGAACCGGCCGATCACCTCGGACGGAACGAACGTCTATTACATCCCGAAGGAGGGCGAGCTCGCCGTCTATGACGGCAAGACCACAACCACGATCCCCCTGCAGGGCAAGGAGACGTGGCGCGCCGTCTTCGGCGGGAAGGACGCCTATGCGGGCGAAGAGCAGGTCAACGAAAAGGGCGTCACCCACGGCACGATCGCCAAAGATGGACTGAAGGATGCCAAGACCATCCCCGTCCCCGCACGCCCGAAGCCCGAGGGCTACTCCATGGTGCGCGGCGCAGAGCTGCTCTATGCGGACGCAGACGGATTCTACACCGACGAGGCATACGGGAATTCGCTGCAGAACGACGAGCAGCACCCGTGGGTCATCCCCGTCTACCAATACAGCCCCGACGGCAAGGAACTCCGCCGCTTCGAGCTGAATGAGAACATCCCGCAGGGCACAAAGCACTACGCCGCTCATGCGCGCTGCGTTGTCGCGACGAAGGACTACATCGTCTTCCGCACGTCGGACGATCCCATCCTGCGCGTCTTCAGCAAGAAGGACGGCGCGTATGTCGGCGACATTGAGATCACGGACGGCGAGCGCACACTGCGGCCCAAGGGCATCTTCACCGACAATATGAACCACGTCTACTTCCACACGCAGGACGGCGGAACACAGCGCATCTTCCGCATTGATCTGTAAGAACAATGCAAAGAGGCCGGCCATCTGCCGCATCGCCCCCTGGCACACGCTCATCCCATCGAAAAAGCAGGTCTGTGAAGCAAAATGCTTCGCAGACCTGCTTGTATTTTTTTGCCGCTGTTCCGAAAACGCATCGCCGGCTCGGAAAGACTGCTGATTTGCTTCCTCAGACGGGTAATCTGTGCATACGCATTTTCCGGCGCGTGCAGCAGTACCGAGAAATTTCACGCTGTCCCGGAACAAACAAAGTCACAAGAAAACATAAGCAATTGCTCATAATTTATTCCGGTTTTTTAGATAATAGGACTTTTCGCGCAAGGAATTTCATGCAGATCAAACGAAATAGTATAAAATCAGTTGGAGTATAGGCAAGGGGGAGGGCGGCGATGAAACGACGGCGGCAGAATATGTTCCTGTTCTCTCTCTGCTGCGCCGCATGCGCCCTCGTTCTCCTCGCATCCATGCGCACGGCGGATGCGCTGTCGCTCGTCTATGCACACAACTTCGGCACGGCCTATGCCGACGCCCTGCGCCGCGCCTCCCCGGAGCCCCTCGATACGCAGGGCGTCTCGACGAATCTCTTGGAGATCTTTCAGGATCACCGCGTCGATGCCGCCGAACTCTATGATTTTCAAGCGGAGCAGTTTGTCCGCGGCTCGACAGAACAGCTCTATTGGTATCCGCACTTTTCCGCCGTGGTCGTCCTCGCCGTGGCGGAGGACTGCCCTGTCCCCGTGGAGGGTTGGAGCGATCTGCGGGAGAATGTCACCGTGGTTCTTCCCGATTCCTGCCCCGATCGGGAAATTTTCTTTTTGGCGCTGGCACGCGGACTGTCCGCAGACGCGAACCTCGACGAGGCGTTCGCTCTGCTCACGCGGCTGAAGGAGGAGGATCGGCTGCGCATCTGCAACAGCCGACGCGGCAATCAATACCGCCTGGCGGAGAAGGACGGCGGCGGGGATGTCTATGTGCTCTTTGCGCACGAAGCGGAGCAGCTCATTCAGTACGGCGCCCCGCTGCGCATCTGTATGCCGAAGGAAGGAACGCTCTCCTTTACCAAGGGACTGCTCGCGCGAAAGCCCATCTCCTTTGCCAATACCCTGCGGCGCGATCTGCGCGCAGCGGGCTATCCGATCGCGCCTCCGGCGGGGGCTGCGCAGATCCACGACGCCGATGCACTCTACCGGGAACTTACGGAGGCGAATGCGCGCTATCGGCAGATAATTTGGGGACATTCTGTGTTCACGCCGATCGAAACGCATGAGCGCCTGGTCATTCTCGTCACAATCCTTGTCGTCACGGTTCTCTGGGGTGCAAGCCTGCGCGCACGCGTCCTCCATCACGGTACGCGGCGCGCCGTCCTTCTGCTGATTGCGATGCTGCTCCTCTGGGAGCTGACCCGCATTGCAAAACTCCTTTCCATCTCGGTCGATATCTCCCTGCAGCACTTTCTGTCGTACCTCTACTATGTGTTCCGCGCGGGGCTCTCGGTTGCGCTCCTCTGGATTGCCTGGGCATCGGACGAGTATGTGTTCGACAAAAAAATGCCGCGCTGGCTGCGCGCAATCCTCGGGCTGAACCTCCTGCTGGCCGCCCTGATTCTCTGCAACGATCTGCACTACCAGTTCTTCACATTCATCTGGAATGCCGCCGCCATGACGCTGGAAGAGCATCTCGCGTGGGGCGCCTATGACTATTGGCTCCTCTGGTTCTGCGAGATCCTCGCGGCGCTCCTTCTCCTCCTTGAAAAGGCAAAGCGGCAGCGCGTGCTGCGCCCTGCGATGGCGCTTCCCTTCCTGTTCTTTTCCCTCTTCGTCGTCTACTCCGTCGACCTCCACTACGATCCTCGCTTTGCATGGCTGGAACTCACAGTGGTAACGGCGCTCTTCTTCCTGCTCCTCCTCGAGCTCTGTCTGCGCACGGGACTCATGCCGTCCAACCGCTTTCACGAGGCGTTTTTCTCGCATTCGCACCTGCGCATGCAGCTCGTCGATACGGAGGGGCATACGGTCTTTTCCGCCGCCGCAGCAGAACAGGACGCGTCAAACGACATCCGCACATCGCGCATGAACATTCACGGCGGCGCCATCATCTGGCACGAGGATCTCAGTCTCCTGCACGAACGTCAGCGTCAGCTCGCACTCCTGCAGGACGCGCAGGAGCGCTCCCATACCCTCCTGCGCAGAGAGCGCCGCATCCGGGGGCAGCATCTCGCGCTCACGCTCAAAAAGCAGCTCTCCGAGGAGCTCGAGGCCATCCTCGACAGCAAGCGCCCGCTCCTGCGCAGCTTTCGCGAGCAGCTGATGGCGAGCACGGATAAGGCGGAGCTCACATGTCTCATCCGCCGGCTCAACCTGCTCTCCTCCTACCTCAAGAAGCGCTGCGTGCTCTTTCTCAAAGGGCAGGAGGACGGACAGATCCGTGCGGACGAGCTGTCGATGGCGGTCTCGGAGACCTGCGCCTATCTGCGCCCCCTTGGTCTGCACGTCGCCGTGGAGTGGCGGCTGACGCGCGCCATTGCGGCAGAGGCGGCGCTCGCCCTCTTCGACCTCTTTGCCGAGCTTCTCTCGCGCGCGGCAGAGGAGGGCGCGGCAGATGTACTCTGCCGTTTTGAAGAAAACGAAATGCCGGAGGCGATCTGCATGCTGACGTGCGCGGACTGGATCCGTCCGTGGATCAGCGAATGGCAGCGGCGGCACGATCTCCCGATCGAGATCAGCGATCTCGGCTACGCGCTTTCCGTCCGCGCGCAGGGCGTCAGCGCCGCTGTCCGCACACCGGTGCACGGGGAGGAGGCAGGGGCATGGAGAGTCTGACCTCATACGGCTACAGCGCGCACATCACCTTTATCTTCCTCTCCGCGCTCGTCCTCATCACCGAGAGTATCGCGCTCTTTTGGGGAGCGACGTTTCTCGGTCGGCAACGCTTCGAGCGCGTCCTGCCGGAGGCTGCCGCGCTCGGCATACTGCTCTCCGTCACACTGGTCTTCGGCGGCAGCTGGAGCCTGTTCGTCAGCGGCCTGATGCCATACGGCTGGATGACGCTCGAACGCTGTGCCACAGGCGGCTTCGCCATCGTCATGGGATTCTGCTTGTGTCGGCGCAGGCCGTGGCTGGGTGTACCGCTCGCCGCAGCGGGTCTGCTCTCGCTCCCGCTTTTTGACCGTCTTCTGCCGTGGAGCGCGCTCTTCGTCCTCATCCTCCTCGCGGCGCGGCTCGCGATCCTTGCCTGTGCAGCACCTACGATGCTGGAGAGAGAGGTCACCGTCGCATCCATCCGCGAGGGCCTCGATCTCCTGCCCGAGGGCATTCTCTTTGCACGCGAAAACGGCGCAGCCGTGCTCGTGAACATCCAGATGCTGGCCTTCATGGAGCGGCTGCTCGGTCAGCAGTTCCGCAACGCCGCGATCTTCTGGCAGGCGCTGATGAATTTCGACCACCCAACCCTCGCAGAGAAAGAGGTGCGGGACGATGCCATCCTCTTTCGATTTTCGGGCGGAGACTCCTGGCTCGTGCAGCGCATACGTCTGATGAACGGACTCAGCGGCTGGCAGCTCACGGCCTCCTGCGTGACGGAGCTCGACGCCGTGACGCGGGAACTCGAGGCAAAGAACGCACGCCTCTCCGCCATGATCAGCGCACAGAAAGATCTGCTCGACACGCTCGAGGAGACGGAGCGCCACCGCACCCTGCAGGAGATCACCTCGCGCGTGCACGACGTTCTCGGACAGCGCATCAGCATGCTGCAGCAGCTCCTTGCGAGTCCCGCGCCCAAGGATGCGCTCGATACCATCGTTCGCATCGACAGCCTGCTCGAAGCGGTTCCCCTCGCGCAGGAAGCCCATCCCGCAACGCTGCTCGCCGATATGACCGACACCTACCGCAGCCTCGGCGTGCGGCTCACGCTTTCGGGCGCTCTGCCGCGCAATATGCGGCGCGCGCGCGCCTTTTCCGCCATCATCCGCGAGGCACTCAGCAACGCGGTCTGTCATGGGCGTGCGAACGAGATCGTCATCGCCCTCTCGGAGCGCCGCCTGCACATCCGCGACAACGGCATCGGCTGCACCGGGCAGCTGCGCCCCGGCGGCGGACTCACGGGCATGATGCGCCGCGTGAACGCACTCGGCGGGCGCCTGATCATCACACCGGCACCGCATTTTGAACTTGACGCACAGATAGGGGAGAAACAAGGATGATTAAAGTTCTTCTCGTAGACGATCAAAAAATACTCCTCGAGGGACTGGCAAAGATCCTCGCGCCTCTGCCCGACATCGAAGTCATCGGCACCTGTACGCTCTCAGAGCTTGCGGAGGAAGCATGTCTGCGGCTACGTCCTGATCTCGTCCTCATGGACATCTGTATGGAGGGGCGCACGAGCGGTATACAAATCTGCGAACGCCTGAAAGCCACCTTCCCCTCCCTGCGCATTATTCTCATGACGGGGATGCAGGAGATCGCCTTCCTCGACTGGGCGAAGGAAGCGGGCGCGAACAGCTTCATCTACAAGGAATCCTCGGGCGAAGCGTTTGCCTCCTGTATCCGCGCCACGATGGAAGGCGCACAAATCTATCCGGATATCTGCGGCACCCCCTCCTTTGGATGCACGGATGCCCAGCTGACGAGCCGCGAGCTCGAGATCCTGCAGCGCATCTGCCGCAACATGAGCTACGAGGAAATCGCCGAGGATCTCGGCATCAAGAAGCGCACCGTGAGCTTTCACATCAGCAATATGCTCGTCAAGACCGGCCACAAGAACGTCATCGGCCTTGCGGTGGAAGCAACGGACAAGGGCTATACGAGCATCCACAGCTAAGAAATCACGGATCATTTCAGCACCATCGCCTTGGTGCATCTTTTTGCCCGTTCTTATCGGCACAATGAACCATACGGTACATTGTGCCACTTTTTTGGCTCTATAATAAATGTTGTGGAGATACAAATTGTATCTTCGCAGCATTTATTTTTTTGTCCGGAAAGAGGTGAGAATATGATAAAGCCCACGGAGTTTGTCAACTACGTTGATAGACTCCCTGATGGTTGTGTGGAGAGCATGACGGATGGAGAGGTACATTTTCATCTGCCGCATCCGGGGCATATCATCTGCCCCTTTTGCAGCTCGTCCCATATCGGCGTACATCAATATCGCCCACAAGTGCTACGCGGAATCCCGGGGGCGACTAAGAGATACGTTTACAATCGGCGACGCTATCGTTGCCACGATTGCGGGAAGACGTTTGTAGAGGAGAGTCCTTTTCTTGCTTCTTTCCAGCGTCGTATTGGAAACCGTCTGCGGCAGATTCGGGCACGAAAGAAACTGTCACAGCGAGAGGTCATAGAATCAATCGGCATTCCGTTTCATCTGTATGTCAAGTATGAGGATGATGTCGAGCCGGAGATTCCGTCAACTTTGGTTGCTATGAAAATAGCTGAATGCCTCGGCACAGATGTGCTTGATATATGGGGGGATCAGCTAAAGTGAAAAATCATAGAATTTTTGGGTGTTGTTTCTCTGATATGCTAGAGGAACACAGAAGCCAATCCCATTCAGCCCCAAAAGAAAAATGCTGCCAGCGGACACTGACAGCATTTTGATGAAAGTCTGCACGAAACAGATCATCGCTTATCTGAGTATAGCAGACTTTCGCAATAGGAACAATAGCGAAAGGACTGATTTTTATGAAAACCATATCCCTCATCAACAAAAAGGGCGGCGTAGGCAAGACGACGATTACGGTCAATCTTGCCTATGCTCTTGCACAGAGCTGCGATCTGCGTGTTCTGGTTGTCGATAACGACGATCAAGGCAATGCGACGCAGTTTTTTGACGTGCATCCTGAGCGGACGATTGCCGATGTCTTGACCGGTACACTGCCGATCCGTGCCGCAATCGCATCGACCAGGTATCCGGCAATCGATCTTCTCCCCAGTGATGAACGGTTGCTTGACGCCAATGTGACGGTTATCAAGGACGAGAACATTGTACAGCAGTCCATTCTTGGAAATGCGCTGCGTAGCATCGATGGCGAATATGATATTTGTCTGATCGATAATCCCCCGACGATTAACGCTTCTGTTATCAACGCATTGACGGCCAGCGATGACGTAATCATTGTGACGACGCCCGATCTGTACGGTATTCGTGGCGTCGAACAGATGATTACGTACATTGAAGCAATCAAAGCAGACTACAATCCCACGCTGCATTTTCGTGGATGTCTTCTCAATAAGTTTTCCCCCACGCCGCACGGCTTCCGTGTTCTTGCAAAAATGCGCAAGGATATTCCGTTGTTTACAACACGCATCCGCTATACGAAGGATAAGCCGGAAGCATCGGCAGAGGAACACAGGAGTATCTATGAATATTCGCCGACATGCGGCTTTGCGCTTGACCTTGTTCGATTCCTGAAAGAACTCCTTGAGATGGAGGAGGAAGCCTGATGAAAAAGCAGAATCCGGGGCTGATTGCAAAGCTCCTCAATAAGAACTCGCAGCCGATCGGGCAGGGTGTCCATAATGGACACCCTGTCGAAGAAATCATTCTGCGGGACGTGCATGATCTTGTGCCGAATCCGAAAAATGCGTTCTACAGTACGGATAACATTGAGGAACTTGCTGCAATGATCGATCTTACGCAGCGGATCGAGCCGCTGATTGTGAAGCCGCATCCGGATGAAGAAGGAAAGTTCATGATTCTCAGCGGGCATCGTCGCCGCCTCGCACAGCTCTATCGCCTTGAGCATGGCACGACGGATGATCCGCGCGTGCCGACGATCGTTCGGGAAGTTGTGAACCCGCTGGAAGGTGTCATTACGTTACACGAGATGGAAATACTGAACATTGTGTTTCCAAACAAGGGATCACGGCGCAATCTTTCCCCCACGGAAGAAGCGGCAGAGATTTTATACATCAAGCCGATCATTCGGAAAATCTACGACCAACAGAAAGCGTCAGGGGAGGTCACAGGGAAATTCCGGACATTTTTTGCAAGTGTCTTGGGCATATCCGAAACGACGCTACAGCGCAAAGAATCTATTGGCAAGTTATCCGATGCGGCAAAAGAGGCCGTCGAGGATGGACGTATGACAGTGACCGCCGCTGCCGAATTGTCAAGCCTGTCTGCGGATGCACAGGATGACGCTCTTGCCGTAATCGATGAGGAAGGGATGCGCCCGACCGTTCAGGCGATTAAGGATCAGAAACATCCACAGGAGCAGGAACGGTCTATTGAAACGCTCCTTGAAGAAGTGGAAGGACAGGAGCGGTTGCCGATCATGGAGGAGCAGGACAAGGGTTATGACGAAGATGTTGCAGAGGCAGATACTCGTGCTTCCAATTTAATGACTTCTCGCGTGTATATGACAACCGAAGAAGCGGCTGAGATTATCTTGAACCTGTGTGATGAACTGGGAAAGAAAGGTCGGGACAGAGAGGGTGTAGCTCTCACAAAGGCACTATCGGCTCTTTATACCGTGGATGATCTGAGGAAGGCCGCAAATGAAAGGCACATGCCCTTACGTAGTTTCTTGGATTATTGTTGGAACAACCAGCCGCAACGGCAAAGTTAGGAGGTCAGCGATGGAACAATCACAAGCCCCCGAAGAACATATTCGTCAATATCCCAAAAGCATACTTGAATGTGGTTATGGGATGGTCGGCAAATACGTCATGCAGGATCGGGAACTGCATGTGATCGCGAAGGCGATTTACTCCTATGTGTGTACGTTTGGGAACGGTGCATTTCCTGGTAGGGATAAAATCTGCTATGACTTGCAGATCAACAAGAACACCTATACGAAATACATGAAGCAGCTCGTGGACTATGGATATATTACGGTGATCCAGTCGCGCAGCGGCAATCAGAAATTTTTCCGGAACACATACGAGATCAATCTTGATCCGCAGCGTGTTTTAGAATTGCGTGCAGAAAAAATTGAGCAGCCGGAAGAAAGCACGCCGGATAGCTCGATTGAAGACACCGCGTCCCACGAGATAGGACACGGCGAAAAGACCGCAGAATTCTCGCGTCCTATCTCATGGGACACCGTGAAAGCGGACACTAATAATACAAGTGTTAATACTACCAATGGTGTTGTTGTTCTTAATCATTATGATAATAAAACAACAACATCAACAACAACAAGTAACTCAAGCAAAGATGAAGAAGAACATATTGGTGTTCACTCTAGGGAAGAAGAACCTTCAGAGAGAGACGCGACACGTCAGAAAGTCCTAGATGTGATCAGAGAGGAAATGGGGGCTGCTCCGGGAGAACTCATAGTGTCCTTTCCAGGAAGACAAAGTTCTTCTACGAGGCTTTTCGATGGCGAGCGCAGTGTGGCAGAGGACGAAGTAATCACCGTTCTCAGTGAATTTGGAATTTCGGAGAATACTGCACGGGGCTTTCTCCGGGAATACGGCTACATTACCATTTGGGACAAGTGCCGTTATCTGCGGCGGCTCGTGGTCGAAGGGAAGGTGAAGAATCCGGGCGGGTGGCTACGTCGTGCGCTTGAACAGGACTATGTGGACGGGAAAGGTGTTGCGGAGGAAATCGCAGCCAAAGAGAAGCGGCGACGACAAGAAGCGATTGCTACGCAAAAGGCGCGGATTGAGGCTATGATCGCGGCAGAGAAAGAGACTTATGAGTCTGTTACCGTTCCAGGATGCGAGGGCTTACACGGAACAGACCTTGTTCAAGCGTGGAAACAGCGTACCAAAGGGACTGGGACGTAGAGAGGAGGGATGCTGATGCGTTTGGAACTGATCGAAGATGGCAGAAGTGTGTTTGCCGCTGACAGCTGTGCGGCGCATGAGAACGGTTACGTCTGGTATAACCGTGGTGCTGTGTTTTCCATGCGTGCCGATGCAGATGCTGTACGGGCAGAACTGGTTACGACAGGAGGAATGAACATGTTAAAGGACAAGGACGCACAGGCGCAGGACGTTATCGAGAAATACGGTATTGTGCCCGAGGAAGATGTTTTGCTTCCGGAAGAGGAACGCGAACTGCAAGCTGAGGATGACGAGGAGGCGACGGAAAAATGAGCATGGATAAGATCATGGAGGATCGCAAGGAGGTTGTCGAAAAGATTGTTGCCGACATCGAGGCCGGAAAGCCGCTGTTTTGGGAATCCGGTCTTACCGTGAGTGGACGCCCGCGTAACATCATGCAGCGCAGTGGTCGTTCAAGCTACTATCGCGGTGGCAACAATCTTCGCCTTTCCTTCGTTGCGATGCAGCACGGCTATACCGATCCGCGCTGGGGCACGTTCAAGCAGGTGCAGGAGATGGGTGGACGGATCAAGAAGGGCGAAAAAGGTACACACATCGAATATTACCAGTTTGAACGCGAGGTTTGGGAAAAGAACCCAAAAACAGGGAAAAAAGAACCTGTGTATGAAGTGAATGCTGACGGTTGTATGGCCGTCAAAAAGGAGCGTCTGCCACAGCCGATCATCAAGTCCTATGTGGTATTCAATGCGGAACAAATGGAGGGCATTCCCCCATTACAGAAAGCAGCGAGAGAACCGGAAGAACTGAATGAGAAGATGGAGCACATGATCGCAAACAGCGAGGCGAAAATTCACTTCGATCAGGCAGGGCAAAACTTCTACCAGCCCATGACAGATGAGATTCATGTGACGCCGAAAGAGGGATTCAAGACCACAGACGCTTTCTATGCGACGGTGGCACATGAGATTGCGCATAGTACCGGGCATAAATCCCGACTTGCGCGTCAAACATTGATAGAGGAACCCGGCTTTGATAAAAAGACATATGCGCGGGAGGAACTGCGCGCAGAACTTGCCTCGTTGTTCATTCACCAGGAGTATGGTCTGCATTTCGACGAGGGGCATCGAAAGAACCATACCGCATATCTCCAGTCATGGGCAAAAGTTTTGCGTGACGATCCGAACGAACTCTTTCGCGCAGCCCGCGATGCTGAACGTGCTGCAGATTACATGAAAGAGCATATGATCGAGAAGGTGCGTGTTGTAAGCAAGGAGCGCAGTGCTGAAATCGTCGCGGAGTGGAAAGCGCGTCACACAGCCCCGGTGAAAGCGACAGAGAAGGAGTCTGAACAGGCACAGGCATCAACGGAAAAGAAGGCGGCCGTTTCCCATAAGGGCAAGTCTGTCGCGGCGAAAAAAGAAGAAACGGTTGAAAAGACTGCCGCGTCGGCAGAACTGCAGCCGGAGAAGAAAGCGACTGTTCCGCGCAAGCGCAAGGTTGCACGAACGCCTAAAAAGGAACAGGGAAAAGCACGCAGCATGGGACGATGACAAGTGTCATGCCATGTACAACAAAAGGTGTCCGCTGTGGACACCTTTTGTTGTGTGCAGAAGATTATCAACGACCATGCTGCTGATCCTTGCTCGTATTCTTTTTTCGCATCACGGGACGCCGTTTTTTAGGCTGTTGAACCTGATCCGCATTTGATTGCGTATTTTCCTGTGCACGATCCTTTGCGAGCTGGGACAATAACTCTGACTTTATCTTTTCTACATCAGGAAATATCACTTTTTTACTGCGGAACGTATACGTTTCTAAAACGCGTGCAGCTTTTTCATGTAGCTCGTTTTTTAATCCTTCTGGAAGTTGTATTGATTTTCCATTTGAAGTATATTCGCGGCCAACATATTTGTCTGTAGCAGGACACATGTTTTGTAGAAGAAAGGCGCGTTCATTTCCCAATACTTTTCCGATAACGATTGTATCACATCTGCCCCATCGTTTTGTTTTAGACTCTATGACAGACTTGTACTTAGCGATCTTTGATGAAATCGGAATCATCCATAGAATATCCTTGTCTTTTTTATCGCGCATACAGAAAAAGCAAGGACGCCCATGCAGTCCTGTTGGGGTACGCTCATGGTTTTTCATTAAATTGGTGTC